>CAKPST010000108.1 GCA_934183355.1 uncultured Prevotella sp. | reverse complement strand
GAAGAGGGCGCTTTAAAGCTTTTTTTATTATCCTTGTTTACGTATTGCTATTCTTTCATTTGCTCTTAGTACAAAAAAAGTAGGAGGAAAAACAAATAATTGTTTTTCCTCCTACTTGGATGTTTCTATTATTTCTTGTGTCTGTTGGCACGCTGTTCGCGGTACTTCGCTTTCTGTCGTGCCGAACCGCTGCCATGGGCACCGGTGATGTATTGCTTCTTCTTTGCCTTAGTCTTCACTTTGCCGTCGTCGGTCTTCTGTGATGAAGCGCCGCCTCTGCCCCATGAAATACCATTAGCAATGATAGCATCTATATCGTCGCCTTTGCTCATATAAAAATGTTTGAATTATTAAATTAATGATGGAACAGTCTCACGCCGGTGAACGCCATTGTGATGCCATACTTGTCGCAAGTGTCGATAACATTGTCGTCGCGTACAGAGCCACCTGCCTGAGCGATATATTCCACGCCACTCTTGTGTGCACGCTCGATGTTGTCGCCGAACGGGAAGAATGCGTCTGAGCCAAGAGCCACACCGCGGTTCTCTGCAATCCAAGCCTTCTTCTCCTCCATAGTCAGCACCTCTGGCTTCTCCTTGAAGAACATCTGCCATGTGCCGTCGCGCAATACGTCGTCATAGTCTTCCGAGATATACACGTCGATAGTGTTGTCACGGTCGGCGCGGCGAATGCCGTCAACGAATGGCAAGTTCATCACCTTCGGGTGCTGGCGCAGCCACCAGATGTCAGCCTTGTTGCCAGCCAATCGTGTGCAGTGGATGCGGCTCTGCTGTCCGGCACCGATGCCGATAGCCTGTCCGTCCTTGACATAGCAAACAGAGTTAGACTGTGTATACTTCAGTGTGATGAGCGAGATGATAAGGTCGCGGATAGCCTCAGGAGTGAAGTTCTTTGCCTTAGTTGGTATGTTCTCGAAGAGGGTAGGGTCGTCGAGCTTCACCTCGTTGCGTCCCTGCTCAAAGGTCACGCCGAACACCTGCTTGTGCTCGATTGGAGCCGGAGTATATTCCGGGTCAATCTTTATCACGTTGTATGTGCCCTTGCGCTTAGCCTGCAGTATCTCCAGAGCCTCAGGAGTGAAGTCGGGAGCTATCACGCCGTCGCTCACTTCGCGCTTGATGAGAGTAGCTGTTGCGGCGTCGCAAGTGTCGCTCAGAGCAACAAAGTCGCCATAAGAGCTCATGCGGTCGGCGCCGCGGGCACGTGCGTATGCGCATGCAATCGGCGAGAGTTCTATCTTCACGTCGTCAACGAAGTATACCTTCTTCAGTGTGTCGCTCAGTGGCAGACCCACAGCGGCTCCTGCTGGAGACACGTGCTTGAACGATGCTGCGGCTGGCAGACCAGTAGCTGCCTTCAATTCCTTCACCAACTGCCATGAGTTGAGGGCATCAAGGAAATTGATGTAGCCAGGACGACCGTTGAGTACTTCGATTGGGAGTTCGCCTTCCTCCATGTATATGCGTGAAGGCTTTTGGTTCGGATTGCATCCGTACTTAAGTGCTAATTCTTTCATACAGTGATTATAAGAATGAAAAATATGTCT
>CAKPST010000107.1 GCA_934183355.1 uncultured Prevotella sp. | reverse complement strand
TCATTTGCATATTGTTTCTTATTTTATCTATTTCTTTTATTTTCTTGCATAAAGTGTCCCATATCTATCGCCTTGAAATACATCGTAGGGGCAGGTCGATTTTCTACAATAGCTATCCTTGAACACTATCTATTGCTGCAAAGGTAATCAGTTTTTATATAACTACCAACAAATTCATTCTAAAAAATCGCATTAATATACGATTTGCAATAAAACCACGCACAAACACTTTCGTTTTGTAAGCAATGTACTTTACCACTGAAACCTTGCTACAAGTGGCAGATGGTCGCTAAAACCATTTAGATATCGAGGCCCGAGATAATTGCGACGCGGTTTTACACCGCCATATTTCTCGTCTCTTTCTATCAGAAATTCGGCATCGTTGACATAACACTCTGTTGCAATGTCAGCCAAAGGTCTACTCACAAGTATGTGGTCAAGACTGCCCCACAAGCCTTGATAGCGATAAGTTCCCTTGGCGCCATTGCGTCCCTTGGCTCCTTGCGACACTTCGGCCATACGCTTGCTGCACAGCAGCTGTAAGCTCTCCGAATTGCTGTAATCGTTGAAGTCGCCAGCAACGATTATCTTTGCTTCTGCCGACACATTATTATATATTGAGTCTAACACAGCCGCCACCTGTGTGGCAGCAGCCATACGGAACGGACGCGAAAACTTCTCGCCACCACGACGGCTCGGCAGGTGCGCCACTATGACATGCAAGGTGTCGCCCGAAGCTATCACACCCGAAGCATAAAGGATGTCGCGAGTGGGTTGCATGCCCTTTACGGGGTTCACTCTGACGCTGTGGCTACCTATCAATCTGAACGAATAGGGCGAATACATCAGCGCCACATCGATGCCACGCTCGTCTGGCGAATTGGTCATCACATAGTCGTATCGGGCGTTGCGCAACAAGCTGCGCCTTGTAAGGTCGCGAAGCACGCTGTCGTTCTCCACCTCGCACAGAGCCACCATATCGGGCAACTGCCAAGACTTGCCATTATTCACTCCTCCCTCTGATAGTTGGTTGGTCACTTGCTGTTCGCCACACGACAAGATGGTCTGCCCTATCCTATCAAGCTTCTGCCAATAGCGGGTACGTGTCCAATGATAAGCTCCGCCAGGCAGAAACTCCGTATCATTCTTCAACGAGTCGTGCTGGCAGTCAAAGAGGTTCTCGCAGTTGAGCTCTACGAATGTGAAGAGCGAGATTAATAGTATTGGTAGAGTCATGTAGGATTATATATTTTCTATATCCTGCTTCACGTTGTTGCGAATCTTAGTGAGGTAAGCCTTCATGCGCTTGGCATCCTTGTTGTCAATGATGTCAATCAGTTCGCCGAGTTCTTCGCGTATCTGTGCCACCTGTCCGCTGGTGTACGGGTTGAACAGAATTTCCTGAAGCAGATAGTCGTCCTCATTGAGCACTCCCTTAGCTATGCGCAGATGACGCTTGAAGGTGGTGCCCGGTGCATCCTGATGCTTCATGACGGCAGAGAACACGAAGGTGCTGACGAATGGTGTACTCAATGAGTATGCCACAGTCTTGTCGTGCTCCTCGAAGGTGTACTCGTAGATGTTTAGTCCCAATCGTGCGTAGAGGTCCTTAAAGAATATGCGCCCCATATAGTCGCCCTCTGTAATGATGATGGCATTCTCCTCCGACAGTTGTCCGAGGTTGGCGAATGTAGGACCGAACATCGGGTGAGTAGAGACGTATGGATGTCCCGACTGCTCGTAAAACTCTTTCAGATTGGTCTTTACCGACGATATGTCGCTGATGATGCAATCGTCGGGAAGCACTGGCATCACTTCCTTGAAGGCTGATATAGTGTATTTAAG
>CAKPST010000106.1 GCA_934183355.1 uncultured Prevotella sp. | reverse complement strand
GGAGGCCATTATTTCTCTAAGGAATTGCCGATGGATGAGGCTTTTAAGATTAGCAGTTCGATAATGGCACTTGCCGACAAGGACGGTAATCGGGTTGTCAATCTCTTGGTGGGCGATGATTTCAAGGTGCCGCAGTCGATCAAGAAGTATGAGATTCCTTTTGAAAATGTGCTTAATGGTGAGCAACTTGAGGAAGGAGCGCAGAACTTTGCCAAGATGAAAAAGCTTATCAATTCAACTGGTGTCGAAAAGTTTGTTGTTGGCAAGGCTCTGCCGGATGACTTCTCTGAGAAAGATATTGATGGTAAAACATGGACTAAGGAAGAATTGAAAGGTCGTGTTACGGTTATAAATGTATGGTATTCTGGTTGCGGACCGTGCCGTAGGGAGATGCCTATGCTCTCGACGTGGAAAGACAAATATCCTGATGTGCAGTTCGTTTCAGCCAATTTTGAGAATGTCGACAAGGTGAAGCAAATCACTGAGAAGGAAGGCTTTAATTGGACGCACATTGCCAATGACACGTATTTCACCAAACGAGTAGGTAATGAGGGTTATCCATTAACCATTGTTGTAGACAAGAATGGTATTGTAAGATATTGCAAGCATGGCGCTAATGACAATAATGTCAGAAGCGAGATATTGCAATTGATATGCGGTTCCTATTTTGGGTTCCATTCGAATTAGTTTTGCGTAGCGAAATAATAACTCTTGCATTTGGACAGTTCGTAAAAATAAAGTATATTTGTAAATCTAAACAACTGATTATGAAATATCCTATTGGCATACAAGATTTTAAAAAGATACGGAAGGATGGTTTTGTTTATATTGACAAGACTGCTTTGTTGTATAAACTGGTAAATGAAGGTTCTATTTACTTTCTGAGTCGTCCAAGACGATTCGGAAAAAGCCTACTTGTGTCAACGCTTAAATATTATTTCAGTGGGGAGAAGGATCTCTTCACTGGGCTTGCCATCGATTCTTTGGAAACCAAATGGGAGCAATATCCTATATTTCATATCGACTTTAACGGAAGCGACTTCACCGTTCCTCATACCCTACAACGACTTATCAAGGGACGCGTTGAAGACTGGGAGCGCGAATACGGCTTCCAAGGAAACCCCGACTATTCACCTGGTGAACGCTTTGTACGACTACTTGCCCACGTACATAAGCAGACGGGCAAGCGTTGTGTGGTGCTTATTGACGAATACGATAAGCCATTGCTTGACGTGCTCGACACAGAACGTAAAGTAAAACTTGACGATGAGGAACTGTTGATGGAAGATTATAACCGTGAGACGCTCAAAGGTTTCTACTCTGTATTTAAGGCTGCCGACCAAGACTTGCGATTTGTGCTGCTTACGGGTGTCACCAAGTTCTCGCAGGTGAGCGTCTTCAGCGGATTCAATCAGCCCGAGGACATCAGTATGAACTCAAAGTATGATGCGATATGTGGCATAACGAAGGAAGAATTGGAGACGGTGTTCCACGACGAGATTGAGGCAATGGCAGAGGAAATGGGCGTGACTTCCGAAGAAGTGCGCGATATGCTGCAACGTCATTATGACGGCTATCACTTCAGTAATAAAATGATCGACATCTTCAATCCGTTTAGTGTTCTCAATGCGCTCAACAGTCGCACTATACAAGATTATTGGTTCCGAACTGGAACACCTACTTATCTTGTACGTCTGCTCAATCATACCAACGAGAATCTTAACGACCTTACCGGCAATTATTATGACACGTCAGAGTTTGTTGACTATAGAGCTGATGTAGAGCGCCCGTTGCCAATGATTTATCAGAGCGGCTATCTGACGATAAAGGATTACGACCCATACTCCAACTCATATCTGCTCGACCTGCCGAACAACGAGGTGAAGAAAGGCTTCTTGACGCTCATCGCCTCCAACTATCTTGGCACAA
>CAKPST010000105.1 GCA_934183355.1 uncultured Prevotella sp. | reverse complement strand
GAGACCCGCCTGTCGCTCGACTACACCAAGAGTACCGACTTCGACATAGCCTACGATGCCGACATCAACAACGCAGCATCAACGTTGAGCCGTGTCTACACCTCGATACTGCGCGACTATCTGAGGTTGTCGTTCCAAAAGGGCGACTTGAGTCTGGCTCTTGTAGCCGATGCACAATGGCGCAACTCTACAAGCAACCGCGACAACTTTCAGACGCTCAATGCCTATGACTACAACTACGGCATGACGCTTTCGTACAAGTTGCCGCTTGGTATACAACTTGCAACAGACCTGAAACAATACTCACGCCGAGGCTATGGCGACAGTTCGATGAATACCGACGACCTGGTGTGGAACGTCTCACTGGCACGCTCGTTCTGCAAGGGACGACTGACCCTTACAGCTGAAGGTTTCGACCTATTACACCAGCTCTCTAACACCACATATATGGTAAACGCGCAAGGACGCACAGAGGTGTGGCGCAACACTATACCCAACTATGTGATGATGCACGTGGCGTATAAATGGACAAGGGTGCCGAAGAAGAAATAAAAAGGGAAAAACTATATAAAAACACCTCAATCAAAAAAAATATCGTATTTTTGCAAATTCATAATATGAACATTAATAAAAACATGAAGCGATTATTATTTATTATTTTAGGATGTATCAATCTATGCGCATCGCATGCGCAAATTATTAGTGGGGAATACACTACAGAATGGCAATGGGACATGAACAAGAAAACCAACTGGGTGAATATGCTCCGACTTGAAATGAGCCTACCCATAGGCAAGGGTAATGATTCGTTTGAAGCAGCAACATTACACGTGTCAAGAACTAACGAAACTATCATTGACGACTGGCAAGGATTCTCGAATATAGAGGTGGAGAATGTATTCGCTGCCATCGCTGTTTTGGGATATATGCATGAGTGGAAGTCGGGACACCTGTTTGTTGGCGTAAGAAATGTAAACGAGGACTTTTTCACATCTAATGTCACTGCACTCTATCTCAATAGTTCAAACGGTATATTCCCCACTATTGCTGCCAATTATCCCATAGCCAACTATTCTCTGGCAGGTCTGACTCTATACTTTGATGTGACAAGAGGTGGATGGACTTTCAAAAATAGTCTGTATAACGGTGTTGGCTATAATGGATGGAAACGAAATGATAACCCTTTCGTTGTGCGACCCAAGAGAGACGGCATATTCAACATTTCACAGTTGGAATATTCACATCGTGGCGCACAATATTTTGCAGGAGCAACTATCCACACTAAACAATTTCCTATTGACGAAGAGGGCGAAATGTCTCCTACAGAGGAATCTGTCAGCAAGACTTCTTGCGCTTGGTGGCTATATGGCGAGCAGCCCGTATGGACTGCTGGTGACAAGAAAATTTCGTGCGTGGCTCAATATTCGGAGAATACATGCCGTGACAATGGATGTTACAGATATGCCGAGATAGGATGTGCCTATGCTGACAACAACGACGAATGTGGAGTGTCGGCACAATACGCTCGATTCAATTATGGCACCGAACGCTCAGTGGAGGCAACATGGAAAAGACAACTGAATGAGTCGATAGCCATACAACCGTCATTCCAATATATCAACAATGCAAATGGCAACTATACTGTGCTCTGCGCACGTCTTTACTATAGTTTCTGATGTAGAAAAATCTATTGAAATAAAAAAAACGCTGGAAACAGTGTCTCTATAAGCCGGGTTCTGTTTCTCGTGCGTCATCACTGGCGCACGAGCCTTCTGTCATTTATCTACTACGCAAGTTGCCCTGCGTCTCTAGCATTCTACCCTCCACCGTATCCCAAAGGAACTCGGACGAGACGCCCTCAGACGATGGTATACATGAACTTGCAGCCCCCAGATGGTACAGCCCGATGATCACCCACCGGCTGGTGGTCTCTTACACC
>CAKPST010000104.1 GCA_934183355.1 uncultured Prevotella sp. | reverse complement strand
CCAGAGTGATTTTAACGGTCATTTGTTGACACCTCCATTATAACGGTTGTTTTGAACCTCCCTCGGGTTGCGGGTGGTAACCTGAAAACAGGCGCACTTAATAACCCCGCAAAAGAGGTGATATCATTGTATCACGCCTTTTTCCATCCGTCAAGCGGAAATCTTCGATTTTTGGAAAGTTTTTTGAAAAAGTTCTCTTTCCCTCTGCAGGCGGCTTTCAGCATTCTGCTTGCATCGCGCGCATAGATATTGTATAATAAGCCAGAACGGCATTTTTACCGGTTTGATCCTGCCCTGCTTCAGGGGCTTTATAAATAGGAGAGAGTTATCATGCAGTCTGAAAAAATGTGCGTCGCCCTGCTGTTTGGCGGTATGTCCAGCGAACACGAGGTCAGCCGCGTTTCGGTGGGCAATTTTGTCAACAATATCGATCGTGAAAAATATGAGGTGATCGCTGTCGGCATCACCAAGGCGGGGCACTGGCTCTACACCGAGGCCGATGCTGCTCAGATGGCAGACGGCAGCTGGGAAGAGCTGCCCGGCAATATGGCCTGCGTCATCAGCCCGGATCGTGCCGACCATGGCATGATCCTGTTTACGCCGGATGGCCGGGTGGAAAAGCTCCATGTAGATGTGGTCATCCCCGTGCTTCACGGCCTGTGGGGCGAGGACGGCACGGTGCAGGGCCTGCTGGAGCTGGCCGGCATCCCCTATGTGGGCTGCGGTGTGCTTGCAAGCGCAGTATGCATGGATAAGGCTGTGGCAAATGCGCTGTTCGAGGCCAATGGCGTGCCCCACACCAAGTGGCTGGCTGCCAACCGCTGGGAGATCGAGTCTGACCTTGAGGGCGTATGTGAAGGCGTGGAGAATAAGCTGGGCTGGCCTGTGTTCGTCAAGCCTGCCAACGCCGGCTCCAGTGTGGGCATTTCCAAGGTGGGCAGCCGCGAAGAATTGAAGAAAGCCATCGCTCTGGCACTGGAAAATGACCGCAAGGTGGTGTTTGAAGCCTTTGTGGACGGACAGGAAGTGGAGTGCGCCGTGATTGGTTCGGATCCCGCTGTGGCCACCCGCCCGGGTGAGATCCTGGCCGGTGCCGAGTTCTATACCTACGACGACAAGTACAAGAACGGCGTCAGCCAGACCGTCATCCCGGCTCACCTGCCGGAGGCAAAGCTGGACGAGGTAAAGACCTACGCTGCCATGGCATATACTGCCTTGAACTGTGAAGGCCTTGCCCGCTGCGACTTCTTTGTGGAGCACGGCACCGGCCGGGTGATGATCAACGAGATCAATACCTTCCCGGGCTTCACTTCCATCAGCATGTACCCCAAGCTGATGGAGCATGAGGGCCTGCCGGTGTCGGCTCTGATCGACCGGCTGATCGCGCTGGCTCTGGAAAGAAAGGAAAAGCAGCATGGATAACCGCCCCATCGGCGTATTTGACAGCGGCCTTGGCGGGCTGACCGGCGTGCGGGAGCTGCGCAAGCGTCTGCCCCATGAGGATATCGTCTATTTCGGCGATACCGGCCGTGTGCCTTACGGGAGCCGCAGCCCGGAGACCATCCTGCAGTACGCCCGTCAGGATATCGCATTCCTGCTTTCTAAAAATGTAAAATGCATCATGGCAGCCTGCGGCACGGTGTCCAGCACCTATCCGGCTGCGGAGGCAGCACAGCTGCCGGTGCCGTATCTGGGCGTGGTAGACGCTGCCGCCCGGGAAGCAGCCTTTGCCACCCGCAACCGCCGGATTGGCGTGATCGGCACGGCGGCGACCATCCGCTCCCGCAGCTACGAAAAGCTGCTGCGCCAGCTGGTGCCGGGAGTGGAGATCACGGCCCGCCCCTGCCCGCTGTTCGTCCCGCTGGTGGAAGCAGGGTATGTTGACCACAGCGAGGAGACCAGACAGCAGGTGACAAAGCTGGTCATTGCCCAGTATCTGACCGAGATCCGGGAGGCCGGGGTGGACACGCTGATCCTTGGCTGCACCCACTATCCGCTGCTCAAGACTATGATCGGCGAATTTATGGGGCAGAGCGTGACATTGATAGACCCGGCCAAGACCGCCGCCCACCATCTGGAGCGGACACTCTCGGAGCGGGGGCTGAAGACTTTGCGGGAGAACGAGGGACAGGCACATTTTTATGTCAGCGATGTGCCGGACAGCTTTGTGC
>CAKPST010000103.1 GCA_934183355.1 uncultured Prevotella sp. | reverse complement strand
GGGAGAGGATGGCTTGAGGGTGGGGCTTCCTTTTTTTTTATTCACAAATGATGCTTCCACCCATTGGCTGCATCGTTATCTTCATTTTTCCATCTTTATTTATCTTCATCTTCTTCACCGCTGACTTCGGCCATAGGCTCTTCTTGTCGGCAGTCTCATAGTAGTAGCTCACTTCCGAGCCAGCAATCATCGGCAGTGAGAGATTCAGCGAGAGTGTTTGGTTTGTTCCGTTCAATGCTGCAACATACCACTTGTCGCCATGTCGACGTGCTATTACTGCATATTTGCCTGGATATCCGTCGATGAAACGGGTCTCGTCCCATGTTGTAGGAACGCCCTTTAGGAAGTCAATCTCATGCTGTGGCAATTCCGAGAGATTGTTGGGATAGATAGCAATGCAGTTGATGCTTGCCTGATTTACTATAGCTGCAGCCATCTCAAACACGTCAGAAGTATATCTGCGGTGGCGACTCTTATTGTCGCGCGACATATAACGGTTCATGATAGTGCCTCCCCAGTCCATTGCAGCCACTGTGTTGCGGCAGAAAGGATGCATCGTAAGCTCAAATCCCTCCTTCTTGGCATGGTGTTCCTGGAAGAATGTATTCTCCGATGCAAGCACAGCCTCGCTCGATACATAGTTGGGGAACATGCGCTCCCAACCACGTGGCAGGGTGCAACCATGGAATATCACCTGTATTCCGTAGTCGTTGGCGTCGCTCAGAATGTCCTCATACAGCTGCATCACATGCTGCTTGTCGCCACCAAAGAAGTCCACTTTGATGCCCTTCACTCCAATCGACTTCATCCATTGCATCTCCTTCTTGCGTGCAATCACCGTGTTCATGCAGTTGCGTGGAGTCTGCGGAGCCTCGTTTGTAGTGCCATTGCTGTTATACCACAACATCAAGCTCACGCCCTTCGACTGTGCATATCGGCTCAGTTCGGCAATGCGTTCACGTCCTGTCTGTTGGTCCCAGAATCCGTCCACCAGTACATATTCATATCCCATAGTGGCAGCAAGGTCCACCATCTGCTTCTGGTCGTCGTAGTTGGCAGAGTTGTCTTGCCATATCAGCCAGCTCCATGTATATCTTCCCGGCTTGTATTGCTCCGAAGCCTCATACATCGGCTCCACATTGTCAAAGCTTGCTGTAGTCTCAACGATAGGCTTCAGCGATGCACCGACGGTGATAGTGCGCCAAGGTGTGGCTCCTGGCAGAGCAAAAGCGGCGTTATTGGCGCCTCTACCGTCACACTCTCCCTCCATCGGAAACTCCACTTTGTATCCCTTTTCGGCAGAATAGTCAGAGAGTCGGCATCCTGGATAGTTGCCATGTGTGCCTGTTTCACTCACGAGCACCCATCCGTCCTGTCCCACATGGAATAGGCATGGGAATGTATAGCCATGTCCGTATTTCGACTTAGTTGTCATCGGAGCGTCGGGTGTATATTCTTCCTCATAACTTGGCTTTGTTCGTTTCCATCCAATCATCGGGTCCGACTGCGGCGATAGGAAAGTAGTGGTCTGTGTTGGCAGACGGAAAGCCGTCTTCTCCTCGTCGATGATGATATGTGTGTGCTCCTTCACCTCGCCAAACTCATATCTGAAAGCAATATCATTGTCCGACACGCGGAATTTCACAGTGATTGGAAGTTTCTTTTCATTAGTGTATGTGACGTTCATCTCGTTGGCACGATAGTGCACAAGTGATGTCTTTGTCGAGCGCATGGTATAGTCGTTGCTCACCTGCTTGTTGTCCACGCCCTTATATTTAAGCATCTGGCTGAAGTCGCCCACATTGGCAACAACGCCAAGTAGCGATGGTTGCATCATCTGTTGTCCGTCGTATGTCACGTCGTAGTATAGTTTGCCGTCGTGATCTTCTACATTTACAACGAGTCGTCCGTCTGGCGACACAACCTTGTTCTGCTCGGCAAGCGCACCCGTTGAGGCTGCTGCGAGGAGCAATGCTGTGAGAGAATTGCGTAAAGTAATTTTCATGCGATTTGTTATTGTTATTGGGTTTATTATTTTATTCTGATGCAAAGTTATGAAGAAATAACTATATTATAGTTATGTAAAATGTGAAATGAACGACTATGATTGTTAATTATACACTAATTGACTGATTTGTATCGCTCGCTGACCATAAAAAGCATTGGCGCTTTATTAAGTCTCTAATGCTAACTTAATA
>CAKPST010000102.1 GCA_934183355.1 uncultured Prevotella sp. | reverse complement strand
TAGCAAGTCACGTCGGTAGAGGTATAGGCATTGGTGCCGTTGGCTCCGATTGACGACATCAGCTTGTCGTACTCGTTTGGGATGAAATACTTGGCTGCAATCTGCGACACAGAGTCTATCTCGTGATACAGCACTCGGCGCTGAGCCGGGTCGGTTACTGTGCGGTAGTGCTCATAACGGCGCTCGATGTCGTCGAGATAAGGCTTCTCCTTAGCATAGTCGGATGTGCCGAACTTGTGGGTGCCCTTAAACATAAGGTGCTCCAGATAGTGGGCAAGACCGGTAGTTTCGGCAGGGTCGTTGCGCGAACCCGTACGTACGGCTATGTACGTCTGTATGCGCGGCTGCTCCTTATTTACCGACAGATAAATCTTAAGTCCGTTGGGCAGGGTGTAGATGCGTGTCTGCATCGGGTCGCCTTTAACGGTCTCGTAGTTGTAGGCTGATGCCTGGCTGCCAAATCCCAAGAACAGGAATGAGGCAATAAGTAGAGATTTGAATTTCATTTTATTGTTGTGAAATTGATTACATATACATTATTATATATACATTGTTACATGTATAGCTTCTGGTTTTCGAAGTCCACCTCCTTGTCAAGCTGTTCGTTGAAGTTGTGGAACACTTCCTCTTCAACGTCGCCCAGCTTGTATTCTTTGGCAGCGTCCTTCTTTATTTCGGCTATCCATGCCCGTCGGGCTGTGATATAGTCGCTCTTGACGCGCTCCACATTCTCCTCCGTAAGCGATGTAAATCCGTAGTAGTCCATAATCATGCGATACGACCATGCCCAACGATATTCTGAGTACATGGCATTAATCTGTTCGAAACGTTCGGCAAGAGCCTCAGTCGTGTCGATGTCGCCTGATATTATGTCGTCAATGATGCGTTGTTCTTCCGATTCGGGCAGAAGCAGACCTGATATGTCTGTCCACGATCCTGTACCCACCGTTGTCGTAGGTTCTACCGGAGCGTGGCGTTTCAGCACGGCACCCATATATATACGCAGAGCGATGTCGTAATATTTGATGCCCTTGCGCAGCGACGAGTTCTTGATGACATATTCGTGATAGTTGTATGTCGAAACGTCTTCGCCCGAAGCGTCGCGCAGGTCTTCCAGTATTTTCTTGCCACGCAGAATCTCGCCTACGGTAAAAGGCGACAGCCAGTCGAAGTTGACTATGCTCTTGCGTGCGCCGTCTGGTCGCATGTCGCGCTTGGGCCATTTGCGTATGTCGCGGTAGAGGCCAACTGTAGTGAGGTTGCGTCCGGGCACAAGATACATGGTGTCGTTGTAGGCTATGAGATAAGAGAAGGGCAGCGAGCGTGTGTCGGGATGATACATCAGTTTGCCGAAGCATACCGAGAAGGCTCCGATGTGTGCCGGCATCAGTATGTAGGCACCGCTGGCTGTCTTGGTTCCGCGCTCCAGGGTGCCGTAGTGCATGGGTCCCATCTTATAGGCGTGGTTGGAGAAGTTGGTGGCTGAGCCAGCGTTGTAGAACGAGAACTGTCCGCCAATGAGCAGCGAACTCTTATGGTGTGATGCTGTGAACGGACCGCAGAATGCTGCGCACGCCTCGCCGTTCGACATATACGAGTTGGCGAAGAACACGCTTCCTGCTGCCGTAAATCCGTTGCTCAGCTTGCACGCCTCGCCAACGAAGCAGTCCTGCATCTTCACGCTGTTGATGATAGACGATCCGTCGCTTATGATAGAGTTCTCGCATATCACGCCCGTGCCTATATATACCGAAGCGTTGCGATTGCTCATTATGGTGCAGTCGCTCAGTCGTGACGCTCCCGAAATCTCGCAGTCGTCGTATATTACGGTATTGGTTATCTCCTTGGTGTTTACTATCTTCACCCTGTTGCCAATCGTAGCCATCTCGGGCGATGTGCGTTCTATTTCCTCACGTATGAGTCGGCGTATGGCATCCTTTAAAGCACGGTTGTGGAAATGCTTCACCATTAGCGCAGCCACCTGACTTGTCAGACCATGGAAGAGAATCAAGTTACCTTCGCCCACTTCATTGAGTACCGAAATGAGGTTGCCCTCGCCATAAGTGGCTCCGTCGGTAGTCTCCATGGTGCATACGTTTGAAATGATGCAGTCGTTGCCAATGACGTAGTTGTTGATAAATCCCGAGATGTTCTCGATGAGGCAGTTGTCGCCAATGGTCACATTGCGCAATGTGGCGTTGTTCACGCCAGAGTGTTTCATGAAGCCGCGGCTTACCTCCACGTTGTTGTTGAATGCTCCGAG
>CAKPST010000101.1 GCA_934183355.1 uncultured Prevotella sp. | reverse complement strand
CAGCCATATTCCTTCTCACGGTCGGGCAATGGGAACACATAACGCTGCTCGTTCATGGTGACTATAGCGTCGGTATTGGCCTCGTGCGAGTAGTCGAGAGTCCTGATGCCATGATGCTTGAGGAAGTAGAAGTACTGTCCCTCGGCATAGAACTCCTTGCGATACTCCTTGCTCAGAGCCTCGGTGCGAGCCGCATCGTTAGCAAAGCTGCTGTAGGCGTTGGAGCGTGAGATGCCGCGATGGCTTCTTACATTATTAATATATTGCGGAGCATCACTCAGAGGCGACATTTCGCAGAGGATGTAATACATCTCCGGCAGACGCACGAGGGGTATGATGCTCTGGTCGTTCTTGAGATACTTGCGTGTGATAACACGGCTTACGCCATCGTAAACATACACACCTGCACCACGACGTGCACGGAAGTCGGCGTCGCGCTCGTTGCCTTCAGCCTCAAAAATGCGCTTGTAGTTCTGCAGACTGATCCAATACTGAGTGGTAAAGTCAGGACCTTCGGCGAAATAAGAAGAGAAACGGTCGCTCATCTTATACTTGTTGATGGCAAAGAGGGCCTCGTTGAACTGTGCAGGGTCGTTGGAATTTGACGTCTGGAGCGTAAGTCCGCAATGGTTTATCACCTCATTGGCGCAGCTTATTGCATTCTCGGCATCGCCGGCATAGCAATACACACGTGCCTGGAGGGCCTTCACGGCGTAATAGTTCAATCGGCAGCGGCGCTCGTTGCCCGAAAGACTGGTGTTCTTCTCGAAAGCGAGATACTGTTCAGCCTGCTTCAGGTCGTCGATAATCTTGCCCACGATGGTCTCAGCCGCAAGTCGTGGCTGCTTGGTGTTGTCGGCCACCACACGATAAGGGATGCTCAGGTTCTGCTTACCTGTCTGATAGTCCATCGGACCCCATGCACGCAGCAGGTCGAAATGTAGGAAAGCACGCATGGCGTAAGCCTCGCCATAATACATGTTGCGTGTCTGCTCGTTTCTGAGCACGCGCTGTCCGTTCTTGTTGAGCCACTTTATGAAGTTGTTGGTATTGGCTATCACGTTGTACGACTTTTCCCAAATGGCAGCCATGCGCGCCTTGGTGCCGTAGCCTTGCGACTCCTGCGTGTACTGATAGATAGCTTCGCGCTCGGTGGTTCCGTCGGGAATGCGGTCGTAAAGTTGTGCCAGCTGGTCGATAAGTCCAAACGACATGTCGTGACCGTAGCAGTCGTCGTCGGTAAGGAGGATGTAGATACCAGCAAGAGCGCTCTCAAAACCTTCGGGAGTTTCGTAGAGTTCCTCGGCCTTGATATTGGTCTTAGGGCTCACGTCAAACCAGTCTGAGCACGAAGTCAGACACAGTACTGCCAATGCAAGAGCACCCGTATATAATGATTTCAGTTTCATAGTGTACACCTTATATATATTATTTGAAAATGAGTGACAACGACAGAGTGTACGAACGTGCGAACGGATAGTCGAGTCCGCGCTCCATCTTGACACGCGAGATACGGAACAGGTCGTTGGTAGTGAAGTTCAGAGCCAACACGTCGATGTTCAGCTTGCGCAGGAAGCTGAATTTCTCGTAGCGCATACGATAGCCCACGCTCATGGTAGACATCTTCAGTTCGTCGTCGTCCATGATGAATCGTGTGCTCTGTTCGGTCTGACTTGCAGTGGCATCGAGCGAGAACTTCTTGAAGTAAGTCACGTCGCCCGGCTTCTGCCAGCGGCTCGACATGGCACGGCGGTCGAGGTTGTAGGCTATGTTGCGGTTTTCTATCTTGTCAACGAGTGTAGAGTTGTACACGATGCCGCCAAACTTATAGGTAAAACCTACGTTGAAGCTGAGGTCCTTGTAGTTGAGCGAGCTGCTGATAGTGCCGCTGAGCTTCGGGTTGGTATCGCCGACGGGCACCTTGTCGTTGCTGTTCCACTCGAACGTCTTCTGTCCGTCGCGTGTGAGGAACACCTCCTTGCCCGTGATGGGGTCGATGCCCAACGAGCGTACGGTGAACAGAGTGGTGGTAGAATATCCCTCCTGCAGCACTGGAAGCGGAGCGTCCTTCGAAGCGAGCTGGCGCTCGTTGATCTTCTGCAGATAAGCCGATATCTTACGTATCTTGTTCTTGTTGTGGTTGGCATTGGCGTTAATGGTCCAGTAGAGCTGCTTGCGTATGTTCTGGTAGGCAATCACGTTCAATGTCACGTCAAATCCCTGATTCTGCAACTCGCCGGCGTTGATGTTCTGCGAACTGAAACCTGTAGACGGAGCCAGGTCGTACTGTGTCATCATCTG
>CAKPST010000100.1 GCA_934183355.1 uncultured Prevotella sp. | reverse complement strand
GTATTGTCAAGACAAAGTGATGCTTGCTATAATGAATGGTAGGATATAAAACACAATCAACGTATGAAAAAGATTTTATTACTGCTTGGTTTGTTGTTGTGTGTTGCATCTCAGATGATGGCGCAGGACAAGGTAGTGCCAATGTATAGAATTGGAGGCCATTATTTTTCTAAGGAATTGCCGATGGATGAGGCTTTTAAAATTAGCAGTTCGATAATGGCTCTTGCTGATAAGGACGGAAATCGGGTTGTCAATCTCTTAGTGGGCGACGACTTCAAGGTGCCGCAGTCGATAAAGAAGTATGAGATTCCTTTTGAGAAGGTGCTTAATGGTGAGCAACTTGAGGAAGGAGTGCAGAACTTTGAAAAGATGAAAAGGCTTATCAGTTCAACTGATGTAGAGAAGTTTATAGTTGGCAAGGCTCTGCCGGATGACTTCTCTGAGAAAGATATTGACGGCAAGACATGGACCAAGGAAGAAATGAAAGGTCATGTTACGGTTATAAATGTGTGGTATTCTGGTTGCGGACCGTGCCGTAGGGAGATGCCAATGCTCTCAACGTGGAAAGACAAATATCCTGATGTGCAGTTCGTTTCAGCCAATTTTGAGAATGTCGACAAGGTGAAGCAAATCACTGAGAAGGAAGGCTTTAATTGGACGCACATTGCCAATGACACGTATTTCACAAAAAGAGTGGGCAATGAGGGCTATCCATTGACCATTGTTGTAGATAAGGATGGTATTGTAAGATATTGCAAGCATGGCGCTAATGACAATAATATCAGCAGTGAGATATTGCAATTGATAGAAAAATTAGTCGGATGTTGTTAAAATAGGTTAATACTGTTCATAAATAATGCTTTAATACGTTATATAATCAAAACGTCAGAATTGACACCAAATTTAAAATAATAAACGTATGGAAAACGTATTGAAGAAACTTTTTGTTGTGTTATTGCTCTGCCTTGTGCAGTCGGCTGTTTGTCATGCCGACACGTTCAAGGGTAAGATTGTTAACGCCGAGACGGGCGAGATACTTATTGGAGCGACAATACGAAGCGAGATTAACCCACAGCCAGGATGGTCGATGCAGAATCAGGCTGAGACCGACAGCACTGGCTGCTTCTTTCTCAACGCAAGTTGGGAGGGCCGCATCATGTTCACGTTCAGCATGATTGGATATAAGAATGCGCGCAAGGTGGACTATGCTTACGGTAAAGAAGTGAATGACACTACCGACCTTGGCATCATAAAGCTTCAGCCTACTGCCCTTATGCTGAAGGATGTGGAGGTGACGGCAAAGATGCCTCGCATCACGATGTCGGGCGACACTATTGTGTTCAATCCCGAAGCATTCAAGCTGAAGGAGGGGGCACGTCTCGACGAACTCATCAAAAAGTTGCCAGGAGTGGAGAACCGTGACGGCAAACTCTACTGGAACAACAAACCCATATGCTTGATGATGAATGGCAAGAATTTGTTTGGTGGCGACCAGATTATAGGTCAGTTGCCAGCCGAAGTGGCAGGCAAGCTGAAGTTGTACGACCGCAAGTCGGAACTTGCTCGACATACAGGCAAGGATGAAGGCGATGAAGACCATGTGCTCGACATTCAGGTGAAGCCAGGTTTTCTTGACAAGTGGTATGGCAATGTTGAGGCGCAATATCAGACAAAGAAGCGCTACATGTTTAATGTCACCGCCAGCAAGCTGAGCGACCACGACCCGCAGATGGTTTATGCACAGGCAAACAATGCCAACCGCTATATTGACAGAACCATGAATTCTTCAATGAACGCTAATATCGACGGCGACGGCAAGAGCCAATACGGATCGTACAACTATCAGCACAACTGGCAGACCAAGGGTGCTGACAAATTCGACAACAACAGTTTTGACATCAGTGCAAATATGGGACACAGCGACGGTTGGAACACAATAGGAAAGTCTACAGAGACCTTCTTCCCCAACCAGGAACGCACGTTTGCCGTGTCAGAAAGCTATCGCTACAAACATAAAATAACCCCACAGATGCAGACACGTCTTTTTGCCTACACCGACTCGCTGAACACTATCAGTGTGAACGTGAAGGCTACATACGAGAAAATCCGAAACACCGATGAGTACAAGGGAGCCTCGTATGGCTATGAGCCAAACCAGTTTGAATATCATTCGCTCAGTGCTGCTCTTGCCGCCAAGCTCGGCGACGCACTCTACGAACGACTCATCACACGCAATCGCAACTATCAGTCTTCCGAACAGCAGACACGTGGCATCAACATCGATTATACGTGGAAGCACTTCCTCGGCAAGAA
>CAKPST010000099.1 GCA_934183355.1 uncultured Prevotella sp. | reverse complement strand
CCAATACGTTGGATATACGGTCAAATGGTCTTTATCCTTCAAATGTATTGAGCAATCTGTGCAGCAATGGATTTCGTTTCGAAGGAATGATATGTGGCAGCATGGAGGGATTTCTTCAATCATTGAAGAGACAAGACATCGACAAGCAGCGTCAGATATGCAGCATGAAAGGTGGTAATGCCAGAAAGATGAGTGTAACATCATGGCAGACAGACCAAATCGTTTGGTGGAAAGGACAAGCAATTGACAGGCAAAGTCAAACATATCAAGACTTGATTCATCGTGCTTATAAAGCAATGTTTGAGCAAAGTGAACGCTTCCGTACTGCATTGATGCAAACAAGAGGTATGGTGTTGACACATTCTACTGGTGAGGACAATCCTTACAAAACAATATTGACACCAACGGAACTGTGTGGAATATTGATGGAGTTGCGTGATAACTATGACAAGCGAGACAAGACTCAAGAACTTATCGAAAAGTCTGTCACCAACGAACAGGGAGATTTGGATTCAAAGAAACCAACGGCAAAAAAGATTGTCTATGTTGATATGGGTGGTGTGCTTATGGATTTTCATGCAGGGTTGGAGTTGATTGGTGATGAACTCCGCAAGGAATATGCAGGAAGATATGATGAAGTGCCGAACATCGTTTCTTATCTACCACCTGTAAAAGGTGCCGTCGAAGCTATGTATGCCTTACAACAAAGTGGTAAATATGATGTGTATATACTTTCTACGTCTCCTTGGAGTAATCCAACCACATGGTCTGACAAAGTAGAATGGGTAAATCGGCATCTTGACAAGTATTATTGTAAGCGTCTCATTCTTTCTCACCACAAGAATCTACTCAGAGGTGACTATATCATTGATGATAGAGGAAAACATGGAACAAGTGGATTTAAGGGAGAATGGCTTCGCTTTGGCAGTCAAGAATTTCCTAATTGGGAGAGTGTACTTGAATATCTCCAGGTGTAAGAAATGGGTTGAGGGATTTTTGATGATAGAAATGGTTACATCACATAAAGATAGGATTAGACAAGCTGGCCCAAGCTGCGTGAAATCGCTAAATACTCTAGAATGTTTTTCATGTAACTTAATGTTTATTTCATTGATTGGCTTGATTTTAGAATAAAAGTTGTATCTTTGCACAACAATTAATAAATTAATATTCAATGAAAGCATTTACATATATCAAGCAAGGAGAATTTGGCTTTACTGAGAAGGAGAAGCCAATGATGATAGATGAGCACGATGCCATCGTGAGAGTTACGCTGAGCAGTATCTGCACCAGCGATCTTCATATCAAGCATGGTTCTGTACCTCGCGCAGTACCAGGGATTACCGTTGGCCATGAGATGGTGGGTATCGTGGAAGAAGTGGGAGAGAAGGTTACCCACGTAAAGCCGGGAGACAGAGTAACCGTCAACGTGGAGACTTTCTGCGGTGAATGCTTCTACTGCCAGCATGGATACGTGAACAACTGTACTTCTCCACATGGTGGATGGGCACTGGGATGCAGAATTGATGGCGGACAGACGGAATATGTGAGGGTTCCTTATGCTACTACCGGCTTGAACAAGATACCGGATTCGGTAAGCGATGAGCAGGCGCTCTTCGTTGGCGACATCCTTGCTACAGGATTCTGGGCTACGAGAATATCTGAAATTACGGAAGAGGATACTGTCTTGATTATCGGTGCCGGCCCTACGGGTGTCTGCTGTTTGCTTTGCACCCTGCTCAAGAATCCGAAGAACATCATCGTCTGCGAGAAATCTAAGGCTAGAAGGGTGTTCATCAAGAAGCATTATCCACAGGTGATGGTTGTAGAACCGGAGGATTGCGAGACTTTCGTCAAGGAGCATAGTCAGCATGGGGGAGCTGATGTGGTGATGGAGGTTGCAGGTGGACCTGATACCTTCCAGCTTGCCTGGATGTGTGCCCGTCCTAATGCTATCGTTACCGTTGTTGCGATGTATGACAAGCCGCAGATGCTTCCGTTTCCTGATATGTATGGCAAGAACCTCATCTTCAAGACAGGAGGTGTGGATGGATGCGACTGTGAGGAAATCCTGGACTTGATAGCCCAGGGAAAGATAGATACTACTCCTCTGATTACCCATCGTTTCCCACTGTCAAGAATAGAAGAGGCATACGATGTTTTTGAGAACCGCAAGGATGGAGTCATCAAGGTTGCGATATTTCCTGGTTAAACTAGAGAAAGGGTGTGTCATAAGTCTGGATAATTGTTGGCGCATTACAGTTGACCACCGCATGCACAACAGCTGTTGGACATGCGCATATCAGCTGTGATGCAAGCGCACAACAGCTGTTGTGCGACCGGAGATACTAACTGTCTCAACAACATATCCTATCTTTTCCAACAACATATCCT
>CAKPST010000098.1 GCA_934183355.1 uncultured Prevotella sp. | reverse complement strand
TCATAAACAGGATCAGTAGGATGCGAACGTGACATACCCTGAATCACCTGGGTATAACCAGCCCACGCATCCTGCTGAGTGCCACGATAGCCCGAAGCGTTAAGTCCAAGAGTGATGTATTTGTTAATCTCTGATGTGATGTTCATGCGGGCGTTGATACGATTGTAGTCAATGTCCTTTGTCACACCTTCTTGGCCAAGGTAGCCAAGATACATGTTGTATGTGGTCTTGTCGTTACCACCGCTGAGCGAGAGGTTGTGCTGATGTTCAAAACCGCTACCAGTAAGAGCCTCCTTATACCAGTCGGTGCTTGTGAGTTCGCCTGTGCGATACTTCTCTACAGTCTCGTCAGAGAAAGGCTTCTTTGCGCCTGGGTGGTCGTTAAGATAAGCCTCGTTGTAGAGGTAAGCATAGCCGTAAGCATCAACAAGGTCGAGCTTGGCAAGAAGTGACGACCATGAGAATGTAGCATTGTAAGAAACTGTGGTCTTGCCGGTCTTACCCTTCTTTGTAGTGATAAGGATAACGCCGTTGGCAGCCTGCACACCATAAATGGCAGCCGAAGCAGCATCTTTCAAAACTGTTACAGATTCTATTTCGGCAGGGTTGATAACGTTCATCGAACCCGGCACACCATCCACGATAACGAGTGGAGAGGCAGCGTTCACTGAGTTCTTACCACGCACTGTGATAGAAGCGTTCTGACCACCAGGAGCACCCGAAGTCTGCACAGCAGTAACACCAGCCATCTCACCAGCAAGAGCTGACGAAAGGCTCGATACAGGACGTGTGGCAAGCTTTTCGGCATTCATAGAAGCTACGGCACCAGTAAGGTTCTCCTTCTTCTGTACACCATAACCCACTACAACAAGTTCGTCGAGAGTCTGTGAGTCGTCCTTAAGAACTATGGCAACATTGGCTTTTGCCTTGACCACCTGCTTAAGATAGCCAATTGAACTAATCTCAAGCTCTGCACCGGCAGGTGCATCAATTGCGAAATTACCGTCAATGTCGGTAACTGTTCCGCCAGTAGAGCCTTTCACCTTTACTGACGCGCCGATTATCGGCTCGCCGTTAGCGTCCTTCACAGTACCCTTGACGGTTTGTTTCTGCTGATTGTTTGTTAGTAGAGCAGCGTTTTCATGTACGTTTGTGATTTGAGAGGCAAATAACGGTTTTACCCCTCCCGCAAGCAAAACGGACAGCATGAGAATCCGCGCGTTGTTAAAATAGGAATTTTGCATAAACATGCTTAATTTTTGGGTCCCTAACAATTATTGTTTGTTACAGGCAGACATAGGAACCTTTGCCTACCTTCCGGCTAATTATTTCTAAAGTCGTTATAGAATTGGTTTGTCTTAAGATTGCACAGCAAAGGTAAACAAAATTTATATAACCAAGGCTAATATTTTTAGGATTTTTTTAAACGGGACTGCTTTTTAACAAATTACGGAGCAAACAAGCAACCGGAACAGCTGACTACAGATTGCTTAAGGCATATAACGTTAAAAATAAAGCACCCAATACTTTGCCATGTCGATTTTTTCCATTAAATTAGCAAAATCAAGTGTTAAAGCAAGCAAGATATGGAAGAAATCGTAAATTGTTATCCAGTAGGAATACAGACTTTCTCGAAAATCAGAGAGGGTAAATATCTCTATGTAGACAAGACGGGATATATAGTCGACTTCCGTAGGAAGAAGATGAGTTATGTCTTTCTGAGTCGTCCAAGACGATTCGGCAAGTCGTTGTTTGCATCAACTCTTCAGGCATATTTTGAAGGACGTAAGGAACTCTTCGAGGGACTTGCGATAGCCGATTATGAGAAGGATTGGGTGAAATATCCAGTGCTTCATATTGACATGAGTGGGGCAAAGCATCTCAATGCTGAGCGTCTGGAGGATTATCTTGGCTTGCAATTGTCTGAGTATGAGGAACTGTATGGTAGGGATGAACGTGAAAAATATCCCAACGACCGCTTGGATGGTATCGTGAAACGTGCCTTTAAAATGACGGGACGTAAGGTGGTGGTCATCATTGACGAGTATGACGCGCCCCTGCTTGATGTGGTACACGAGGAGGAAAACTTGCGCAGTCTCCGATTTATAATGCAAAACTTCTACAGTCCGCTGAAGAAGCTCGACCCATACCTGGAGTTCACATTCATCACCGGTATCACCAAGTTCTCGCAGCTCAGCATATTCAGCGAGCTGAATAACCTTGACAATATCAGTATGTTCGACCAGTATTCCGCAATCTGTGGCATTAGCAAGACGGAGCTTACCACGCAGATGAAGCCAGATGTTGAGACTTTGGGTGAAGCTCTTGGCATGACGTATGAGGAGTGCCTGGCAGAGCTGACAAGATTCTACGACGGTTATCATTTCAGTGAGAAATCAGAGGATGTCTTCAATCCATTTAGTCTGGTAAAGGCACTGAATGCACGCAAGATAGCTCCTTACTGGTTTGGCTCAGGCACGCCAACTTATCTTATCAAGACGTTGCAGAAGTACCATGTCAATGTGATGGATATTGAGAAAAAGTCATGTGA
>CAKPST010000097.1 GCA_934183355.1 uncultured Prevotella sp. | reverse complement strand
GAACGACTCGTCGCATTCGCCAAGAAGCACAACATCGTGGTGGTGAACGACAATCCCTACTCGTTCATCTTGAACGAAAAACCGATGTCGCTGCTACAGGTGCCGGGAGCAATGGACTGCTGCATAGAGTTCAACTCGATGTCGAAGAGCCATAATATGCCTGGTTGGCGTGTGGGAATGTGCGTGTCTAACCCCACATTCATTTCGTGGATATTGAAGGTGAAGAGCAATATCGATTCGGGTACATTCCGTGGCATACAGCTTGCTGCTGCCGAAGCATATAATACCAACACTCCCGAATGGCACCACGAGGCTAACATCACCACATATCGCCGCCGCCGCGATATAGCCGAGCAGATAATGACAGAACTCGGATGCACGTTCGACCACAATCAGGTGGGCATGTTCCTTTGGGGCAAGATACCCGAGAAGTATAAGGATTGCGAGGAACTTACCGAGCGTGTGCTGCACGAGGCACGAGTGTTCATTACTCCAGGCTTCATCTTCGGAAGCAACGGACAACGATACATCCGCATCAGCCTTTGCGCAAAGGACGAGAAGATACAGGAGGCGCTGGAGAGAGTAAAGAATATGAAGAACAATAAATAACGATTACGACTATGGATTTAGAATTACAGCCATTAAACTTACCGAGTGACAACCCACGCCCATTCGTCATTGCCGGACCTTGTTCGGCTGAGACCGAGGAGCAAGTTATGACAACTGCACAGCAGCTCAAGAAACTGGGATGCAAGATGTTTCGTGCTGGTATATGGAAACCGCGTACCAAACCGGGCGGTTTCGAGGGCAACGGCGAGATGGCTCTGCCTTGGATGAAGCAGGTGAAGGAGGAGACAGGCATGCTCACAGCTACTGAGGTGGCAACACCTGAGCATGTGGAACTCGCCTTGAAGTATGGCATCGATATACTTTGGGTGGGCGCTCGCACATCTGCCAACCCATTTGCTATGCAGGCTCTTGCTGATAGCTTGAAGGGTGTGGACGTGCCAGTGTTTGTAAAGAACCCGGTGAATCCCGACCTTGAATTATGGATTGGAGCTTTGGAGCGCATCAATCAGGCTGGCATCAAGCGTATGGCTGCCATACACCGTGGCTTCTCAAGTTTCGACAAGAAGATTTATCGCAACCTTCCGATGTGGCAGATTCCTATCGAACTGAGACGTCGTATTCCCGAACTGCCCATCATCTGCGACCCAAGTCACATAGGAGGTCGTCGCGAACTCGTGGCTCCTCTCTGTCAGCAAGCTATGGACCTCGGTTTTGACGGACTCATGGTGGAGAGCCACTGCTCGCCCGACAACGCATGGAGCGACGCCAAGCAGCAGGTGACTCCCGATGTGCTCGACTACATTCTCGGACTACTTGTAGTGCGTTCGGAGACTGTTACCACCGAGGGCATTCACGAACTGCGCAAGCAGATTGACGAACTCGACAACAACCTCATGGAACTGCTTGCCAAGCGTATGCGTGTGTGCCGCGAGATAGGACAGTATAAGAAGGAGCACAACATGACTATTCTTCAGACTGGTCGCTACAACGAGATTCTCGACAAGCGTGGTGCACAAGGCTCGCTCTGCGGTATGGACTCGGAGTTTGTCAAGGAGATATTCGAGCATATACACGAGGAGTCGGTAAGACAGCAGATGGAGATAATAAACCAAAAGTAATGTTGAATTAACTCAAAATTCACAATTCAAAACTCAAAAATGAAAATACTTGTCCTTGGTGCCGGCAAGATGGGCAGCTTCTTTCTCGATGTTCTCAGTTTCGACCACGAGACTGCGGTATACGAGAAGGACCCCAAGCGCATGCGATTCACCTACAACTGTCAGCGTTTTACCACGCTCGACGAGATAAAGGAGTTTGAGCCGCAGCTCGTCATCAATGCCGTTACACTTAAATACACTATATCAGCCTTTAAGGAAGTGATGCCTGTGCTACCGCAAGACTGCATCATAAGCGACATATCATCGGTAAAGACCAACCTTAAGGAGTTTTACGAGCAGTCGGGACATCCATACGTGTCTACACACCCTATGTTTGGACCTACGTTTGCCAACCTCGGACAACTGTCTGAGGAGAATGCAATCATAATAACAGAGGGCGACTATATGGGTCGCATCTTCTTCAAGGACCTCTATGCACGATTGGGACTAAATATCTACGAGTATACATTCGAGGAGCACGACAAGACGGTGGCATACTCATTGAGCACACCATTCGTTAGCACCTTCGTCTTCTCTGCCGTCATGAAGCATCAGGATGCACCAGGTACCACCTTCAAGCGTCATCTGCGCATAGCTAAGGGAGTGCTCAACGAGGACGACTATCTGCTGCAGGAAATTCTGTTCAACCCGTACACCAGTGCACAAGTGGCACAGATACGCGAAGAACTCGGCGAACTGATTGACATCATTGACAATAAGGATGCCAAGCGAATGAAGGCTTATCTCACTAAGATTCGCAACAATGTGAAGCAGGATATAGAAAAGATCTAAGTAGTGAAGCCTGTTTATCAGGCTTCACACCATTTCTTTTATCTCTCACCATTGTTGGAAGAGATATGATTCTTGTATCAGGAGTTTTATGGGTTTTTGCTTGGTGGTTTCAATAATAAAACGTA
>CAKPST010000096.1 GCA_934183355.1 uncultured Prevotella sp. | reverse complement strand
ACGAAGTGCTGCACAGCGTTCAGAGCTTCGTCGCCACGCATGCCACGCACGTCGAGATCCTGATGGAAGTTAAGCTTGTGCGAATCGATAGTCTGTCGTGTCTCGCGACTGATGGCAAACGTTGCCGACTGTGTCGACTCGGGCTTCTTGACGGTATGCTCAAGCCGCGACGTCTTCACCTTTGTCCTCACGTCGCCAAACACCACCGTAGCCTCCTTGCCCTGCACCGTCTCTACAGTACCCACAGTAGTAAGTCCACGCATACGCACCGTGTCGCCCACAGCAAACGTCTGCTGCTCGGCACTTGCCGTAGGCGTAGGCAGTTTGGTTCCGATAGTAGTAGGCTTGCCGGTGTTCTCCTTCTTCTCCTTCTTGCGCTTCTCGCGGCGCTCCTTGCGTTCCATTATCTGGCGCATCTTCTTCTCAATCAGGTCGTCGGCCGACTTAGTGTCAATCTCGCTGACATCCTCCTTGAAGGCGTTCAGCTCTTCACGCAGACGCTTTGTCTCCTCCTTTTCCGCCTGACACTCGCGTATCTCGCGTATAGTATTCTCGATATTGCGGTTGCTCTCCTTGAGCAGTTCCTGCGCCTGCTCCTTTGCCTGTCGCAATATGTCCTTACGTTTTTGTGCAAGTTCCTTTATCTCTTCCTCATACTTTGCGATGGTCTTCTCCAGGTCTTTCTCACGTTGGTGCACACTCTGTCGTTTGTTCTCCCAGTAGCGTTTGTCGCGCACTATGTCCTGCAGATACTTGTCGCTCTGAATATAGTCCGACCCTACGATGGCGCTCGCCTCGCGTATCACCTCATCGGGTATGCCCGTCTTGCGTGCAATCTCTATTGCAAACGACGAGCCGGGCTGACCAATAGCCAGCTGAAACAGCGGTCGCATCTCATGGCGGTCGTACAGCATGGCACCATTGGCAATACCGTCGTGCGAGTCGGCATAATGCTTCAAGTTCTGATAGTGGGTGGTTATCACGCCCCAAGCATGCTTCTTCACAAACTGGTTGAGCACAGCCTCAGCCATGGCACCGCCTATCTGCGGCTCGGTACCCGTACCAAACTCGTCGATAAGCAGCAGCGTTGCCTCGCCAGCCCTACGCATCATGTTCTTCATATTGAGCAAGTGGGATGAGTAAGTAGAAAGGTCGTTCTCGATACTCTGCTCGTCACCAATGTCTATCATGATATCTTCGAACACGCCCACCTTCGAACGCTCGCTCACCGGTATTGACAGTCCGCACTGCAACATATACTGCAGCAGTCCTACTGTCTTCAGGCACACCGACTTACCACCGGCATTCGGACCCGAGATGATGAGTATGTGCCGGTCGGTTGTAAGCATTATGTCGAGCGGAACGATAGGTTTTTCCTGCTTCTTGAGCGCAAGCCACAACAGCGGATGGCGCGCCGTAATCCAGTCGATAACCGAACCATTGTCGACTTCAGGCTCAATGGCATTGGTGAGACGTGCAAATTCGGCACGCGCACGTATGAAATCAATCTCAGCCAGCAGCTGATAGGCATATATTATATCATCTACATGCGGGCGGACGAGTTTGGAGAACTCTGTAAGTATCACGATTATCTCGCGACGCTCGTCAGCCTCAAGCTCACGTATGCGGTTGTTGGCTTCAACCACTTCTGTCGGTTCGATGAAAACCGTCTTGCCCGTCGACGACTCGTCGTGTACAATTCCCTTTATACGGCGTTTCATGGCAGGTGCCACAGGCACAACCAGTCGGCCATCACGCAATGTAGGCGTAACGTCCTTCTCCACAAGGCCCTCGCTCTGCGCCGCATGCAGTATATTATATAATGTACGCGAGACGCTGCCCTCAGCCTTGCGCAACTGCGAACGTATTTCGGCGAGACGTGGCGAAGCCGTATCCTTTATCTTGCCATACTTGTCCAGAATCTGGTCGATACGACGTATGAGGTCGGGAAAGGTCATCACATCCTCGGTCAGGGCGTGAAGCGTAGGATAGTCGTAGTTGCCGTCGTCGTCACTACGGTTCAGAAACTTCACGATACCCGATATCGTCTCAAGCGACCGACGCAAGTCGAATATCTCATTCTCCTCAAGATGCGTGCCCTCGATGCGTATTCGCTTTATCGAAGCGCGCATGTCAAAAAAGAACTGAAGCGGAAAGTCGTCGGCTTCCTCCTGCATACGGCGGAACTCGCGGGTCTGCGACAGAGCAGTATTGATGCGTTCGGCATCGCTGGTGAAAGCCATGTCGTCCACCTTGTCCTTGCCAAGCTGACTCAGACAGTAGCCCTTCAGCAACGAGCGAATCTCGTTGAACTGTATCTTATTCTCAAAATTATCAGGATAAATCATGGTGCAAAGTTACTGAAAGGTTGCTTAAAAACGGCAGAAAACCAAGTAAAAGTCACAATGTAATCCGTTCCTATTTCAAAAGGACTCCTTTTGGACTGCAAAAGGACTACATTTGGCATGCAAAAGGACTCCTTTTACAATGCAAAAGGACTCGTTTTGGAAGGCAAAAGGACTCCTTTTGAAAAGGGAACACGGGAAAATTGAAAAAATATTGAAGTTATTGCAAAAAAACAAGCGAAAAAAATTGGTAGAATAAATAAAAAGCATTACCTTTGCACCCGCAAATAAGCAATACGACTGAATGAGTCGCAACATGTAGCAAGACTA
>CAKPST010000095.1 GCA_934183355.1 uncultured Prevotella sp. | reverse complement strand
GGCAACGTGGCTGAAGAGGCAACGTTCAATACCGTACCCTGCATTACGCTCAATAGCTATACCGAGCATATCGAGACTGTGAAGACGGGCTCTAATGTGCTTGTAGGCGAGGACCCCGTACTGCTTGGCGAGGAAATGACTCGTATGGTAAATGGAGAGTGGAAGCATTGCGGCATTCCGGAACGCTGGGACGGACGTTCGGCTGAGCGAATCGTGCAGACGTTGTTGGAGTAGAAGAAAAAAGCCCTACTCCCAGCCCCTCCCCCGTAGGGAGGGGAGCGGTATGATTTGAGTATGCTTTTTAAAATATTTGCTTATGAACAACAACAGATCCATTTTGTGCTCTGCGCTGATAGCATTGAGCATTGTAGTCCTTGGTTTCTGTATCAAGGGCGGTATTGACAATTTTGCCAATAAAGACCGCAAGGTTGCCGTGAAGGGATTGGCAGAGAAGGAGGTTGATGCCGATAAGGTGACGTGGCCTATTGTGTCGAAAGAAATAGGCAATGAGTTGCCCGAGCTTTATACCCGTCTCGGTAACACCCAGTCGAAAATCAAGCATTTTCTTGTTGCCAACGGCATCAAGGCTGAGGAGATAAGCGTTAACGCCCCGAAGGTTATCGACCAGACTGCCGATCAATACAGCGACAACCGTCGCACCTATCGTTACAATATTACGTCGGTCATCACAGTTACATCGCGCAATGTGAAGCTTGTACGTTCTATCATTGCACGCCAGGGCGAATTGCTTAAGGAGGGTGTGGCCATTGTAGATGGCGGTTGGGACAACCCTGTCAAGTACGAGTTTGTCTCGTTCCGCGACATGAAGCCTAAGATGATGGAGGAGGCAATTGCCAATGCTGAGAAGACAGCCGAGCAGTTTGCCAAGAACTCTAAGAGCAATCTCAACAAGATTGTATCGGCCGATCAGGGACAGTTCTCTATCGAAGACCGTGACCAGAACACTCCATATATTAAGAAAGTAAGAGTAGTAACTACAATAGTCTATTCGTTGAAGAATTAATATGCAACCACGACATAGAGACAATTACGAATTTCTCACACAGGCACCTGTATCACGTGTCATCCTCACGATGGCATTGCCTACAATTGTCTCTATGCTTGTGACATGCTTTTATGTTATAGTCGATACCTACTTCGTTGGTCAGCTCAACACACAGTCGACAGCCGCAGTAGGTATCGTCTTTCCCTTGATGTCGCTTATTCAGGCTATAGGCTCTTTTTTCGGACATGGCAGCGGTGCTTATATGTCGCGCGAACTTGGCGCACGTCGCACTGATAAAGCTTCGTCTATGGCCACTACAGGACTGGTCTATGCTTTGCTTATCGGCATCTTGATCGCTGTTGTTGCACTGTTGTTTCTGCGTCCTCTCTCTTTGGTGCTTGGCAGCACCGCCACAAGTCTTCCTTTCACCGAGCAATACATGGCTATCATATTGCTTGGCGCTCCTTTTCAGATAGCCTCATTCACTCTTAACAGTCAGTTGCGTATGCAGGGCAATGCCCGTTATGCAATGTGGGGCATCATCAGCGGAGCTTTGCTCAATGTCGTGCTCGACCCAATATTGATATTCGCTTGCAATCTTGGACTGCGTGGAGCAGCGCTTGCTACCGTCATCGGACAGTTGGTGAGCGTGGCCATATTGCTTGCAATGTGTCATTTTCGTGCTACTGCTGGGGTGCGTCTTCGTCCACGATTCTTCTCTCTGCATTGGCATTATGTGCGTGAGATAGTATATGGTGGTTCGCCTTCGTTGTCGCGACAGGGATTGGCAAGCATTTCTGTTATTCTTCTTAATGTTGCTGCAGCTGGTTATGGCGATGCAGCAGTTGCCGCTATGTCTATAGTCAGTCGTGTCACAATGTTTGTAATGGCAGTCATTGTTGGTCTTGGTCAGGGTTTCCAACCCTTCTGTGGCTATTGTTATGGTGCCGCCCTGTACAACCGTTTACGTCATGGCTTTTGGTTTACTGTGCGTGTAGGCTTCTTCTTTTTGTTGTTCTTTTCAGCAGTATTCTTTTGCTTTGCCGAACAGACCATAGCCGTTTTTCGCGATGACGCTATCGTAATAGCTATTGGCAGCACGGCTCTGCGTTGGCATCTTGCCGTCTATCCGCTCAATGCCTACATTATGGCAGGCAATATGATGCTTCAGACCACGCGTCGTCCCCTACGTGCCAATGTGCTTTCGTCGGCTCGCAAGGGTCTTGTTTTCATTCCTTTTATACTTATTCTTCCACATCTCTTCGGACTTATGGGCATTGCTATGTGTCAGGCGGTGTGCGATGTAGTCACGTTTATCATTGCTATTCCAATAGTGCGTAGTGCATTTCGTGAGATGACATAAAAATTGAATAACGTTGCAATTATGGTAAAATAAGTTTAAAATCGTAAGTATTCAGATTGGAAAACTTGCAAATGTCAAAAATAATCGCTATATTCGCAATATCTTAAAAACTAAAACAGGGTGAAGTCTCACATCTCCAGTATTAATCTAAAACGGCCGACAATGAGACATAGGCTAGAAAGGGAGGATGGCATTATGAGAACAACAAAGAGAGTGTATGATTTTGAATCATTTGAGCTCGACAATATCTACAACGAAGAAGACGATCGTCAGTTTCGTGTGGATCGTATAGATTCATCCATTTGGTATAATTAATCA
>CAKPST010000094.1 GCA_934183355.1 uncultured Prevotella sp. | reverse complement strand
GGGATTCGAACCCCCGGTACCTCTCAGTACGCCGGTTTTCAAGACCGGTGCATTCGACCACTCTGCCATCTCTCCATAGGGTGTTGGATTTCCGATAGATGCAGTCTTCTATATGCTGCGACTTGTTATGTCGTCTTGCTTATTTGCGGGTGCAAAGGTAGTGAATTTAATTTAATCTCCAAAACTTTTCGAAACTTTTTTCATTAAAATCTATATTTTTTTTGTTTTTCCGCTAATTTCGTCGATAAGTATATATAATAATGTGGATTGTTTAGCTGAAAATAACTAACTTTGCAACATGATTTATCCAAGCAATTTTGAAAACAAGATACAGTTCAGCGAGATTCGTTCTTTGCTGAAGGGCTATTGTCTGAGTCAGTTGGGCAAGGACAAGGTGGACGCTATGGTGTTTGGTGATGATGCCGAACATATAAACACTACTCTGCGACAGACTCGCGAGTTCCGCCGCATGCAGGAGGAGACTGACGATTTTCCGCTACAGTTCTTCTTTGACATGCGTGCATCGATAAAGCGCATACGTATTGAGGGCACTCATTTGGAGGAAAACGAGATATTCGACTTGCGACGTTCGCTGGAGACTATCGCTGCAATCGTAATATTTCTCAACCGCAGCGACGACGAAGGCAACTTCGACTACCCTACCCTGCATGCCCTCACTGAGGACGTGCTGACATTTCCCGACCTGATACGCCGCATCGACCAGATACTCGACAAGTATGGCAAGATAAAGGATACTGCCTCGCCACGCTTAGCCGAGATACGCTCGCAACTGCGCAAGGCTGAGGGCAGCGTGTCGCGTACACTATACAGCATACTGCATGCTGCACAAAGCGAGGGGCTCGTCGACAAGGATGTGACGCCAACTCTGCGCGACGGTCGACTCGTGGTGCCTATCGCTCCAGCTATGAAACGACGCATCAAGGGTATCGTTCACGACGAGTCGTCAACGGGAAAGACGGTGTTTGTGGAACCGACAGAGGTGGTTGAGGCTAACAACCGAATCCGTGAACTTGAGGCTGACGAGCGACGCGAGATTATCGTCATACTGACGGAGTTCTCAAAACTCGTGCGTCCTCATGTCGACGACATCATCTATGCCTACCAGCTACTTGCCGAGATTGACTTCATACGTGCCCGTGCTGAGTTTGCCAAACTTACAAACGCCATCGAACCAGAAGTGAGCAACAAACCTGTTGTCGACTGGATTACTGCCAAGCATCCGCTGTTGTGGCTGGCACTGAAGAAACAAGACAAGCCTATTGTGCCTCTCGACATAATGCTGACCAAAGACCGCCACATCCTCATCATATCTGGTCCTAATGCCGGCGGCAAGTCGGTTTGTCTGAAGACGATGGGACTCCTTCAATATATGTTGCAATGCGGATTGTCTATTCCAGTGAGCGAGCGTTCGAAGGTGGGCGTGTTTGCCGACATAATGATTGACATAGGCGACGAACAGAGCATCGAAAACGACCTTTCGACCTACTCTTCTCACTTGCTCAACATGAAGAATATGATGAAGCAGGCTGGCGACCGCACGTTGTTGCTGATTGACGAGTTTGGAACTGGCACCGAACCACAAATAGGTGGAGCTATGGCGGAGGCTGTGCTCAACCAGTTTGTGAAGAAACATGCATGGGGTGTCATCACTACTCACTATCAGAACCTTAAGCACTATGCCGACTCGCACGACGGCATTGCCAATGGTGCCATGCTATACGACCGACATGAGATGCGACCTTTGTTCCAATTAGCGATAGGTCAGCCTGGTTCGTCGTTTGCCATAGAGATAGCTCGCAAGACGGGCATACCCGATGAAGTGATAAGGGAGGCGAGCGACATTGTTGGTTCAGACTATATACAGAGCGACAAATATCTGCAAGACATCGTTCGCGACAAACGCTACTGGGAGAATAAGCGCCAGAACGTGCATCAGCGCGAGAAGGATTTGGAGAAGACTATTGCCAAATACGAGGAGGAGATAAAGGAACTTGCACAGAAACGCAAGGAGATTCTGCGTCAAGCTAAGGAGCAGGCCCAGGAACTTCTGAAGGAGAGCAATCGCAATATTGAGAACACCATACGCGAGATACGTGAATGTCAGGCTGAGAAGGAGGAGACCAAACGTTTGCGCGAAGAACTCAACGCCTTTAAGGAGGACGTAAACGAGATTGACACCAAGTCTGCCGACGACCTCATTGAGAAGAAGATGCGACAGATTATGGAGCGCAAAGAGCGTCGAGAGAAACGCAAAAAGGAGAAGAAGGAGAATGCTGGCAAGCCGACAACTATAGGCTCCAAACTGCCAACTCCATCTGCCTCTGCCGAGCATCAGACCTTTGCTGTAGGCGACACGGTGCGCATGCGCGGACTGACAACGGTGGGAACCGTAGAGACCATAAGCGGCAAGGAGGCGACAGTGGTGTTTGGCGATGTTCGCACTAAGATAAAGATGTCGCGACTGGAGCACACTACAAAGACTCCAGAGACATCCAAACCTGCAACATTCGGCATCAGCAGAGAGACACGTCAGACCATCGACTCACACAAACTCAACTTCCATCAAGACCTTGATGTGCGTGGAATGCGTGGCGACGAGGCTCTGAATGCTGTGCAACACTTCATCGACGACGCCATACTCGTGGGTATGTCACGTGTGCGCATTCTACACGGCAAGGGCAACGGCATATTGCGACAGCTCATACGCCAATACTTGCAGTCGATACCTAATGTCACTAACTGCAAAGACGAGCATGTGCAGTTTGGCGGTGCAGGAATAACTGTTGTTGACTTCTGATAATTACACAATAGACTTCTAACAACGATTGTAGACTTATAATAGCAATAAAGCAGAGAGGGTATGGTGCCATTAC
>CAKPST010000093.1 GCA_934183355.1 uncultured Prevotella sp. | reverse complement strand
CATGAGATACTTTACATGCAGTAGTACATGTTAAACAACCAATACACTTTTTTCTATCTATTTTTATTCTTTTCATAATAGTATTGTCCCTTGCTCTTAGTTCTCCATCCGAACTCAATAGCTTTTTTAGGACAATGATGATAGCATGCAAAGCATGTCAGACAACGTCCATTGTGCTTCCAATGTGGCACTTTGCCGCCCTCTGCGGCACATTTCTGCATCTCTATATCCTCCACCGGACATACCGACGCACACTTGCCGCAACCCACGCATTTCCCAGCATCCACTCTGAACGGACGGTCGGTGATGAGTTTATTGACGAAAACAGAGCCTATTAGTCGGCTGTTTATCCTTGGCCAACGACCTATTGTCAGGTCGCACACTCCCTTTGCACCTCTCTCTATGTCGGCAATAAAACGTGCTAATCGTTCGTCAGCAGCCTTCTTCTTCATCTGTTCGCGCTCTACAGTGTCCACATCCATAAACGGCATGCCTACATACGACTCGGGCATAAGCAGCGATATGGCGCTGTCCACTCTCACACCCACAGCCTCCAGGTCTTTCTCAAAGATGTCCTCTGCCTCGCCTACTGTGTCGCCCGCAGTGCATACCACATAAGTATAGGCAGCCTCGGCATCATGCAAACGCAGGCGGCTGACAAACTTCCTTACCAACACAGGCGGTCGCCACCCATGTACGGGATACATAAATCCCACACGCTCACCCTCCTCAAGTCTATAAACGAGCTCTTCTGTGTCGTCTGCATGCAGCCTCATCTCATGAGCCATGTCTACAAGGCGGTCGCCTAAAGCGTCAGCCACCTTATGGGCAGCCCAACGAGTATTGCCCGTACCCGAAAAATAGAATATCATATATTGTTCGCTATGTATGTTAAAACAAAAAAAGGCAGGAAATATTACATCTCCTACCTTAATATTAATTATCTATTTACTATTGTCTTGATAGCAATCCTTATTACTTAGCCTCTTCCATAACGCCCTCAATATACAGACGTGTCAACTCCGTCTCGCCATTAGTGCGCACAGTGATGGTCTTCTTGAAATGACCAGGAAAAGCACCCTTGCCATTATACGTCACCTTTATCTCACCCTTCTCGCCCGGCTTTATCGGAGTCTTGGTATAAGAAGGAACGGTGCAACCACAGCTTGCCACAGCCTGATTGATAACCAGAGGAGCCGTGCCTACATTGGTGAATGTGAACACACACTTCTGCACAGGCGTTTTCTCAGAGAACTTGCCAAAATTACAAACCAACTTATCAAACTTGATAGAAGCCTGTTTTGTCTGTGCCGATACGAACGTGAGTCCTGAGAGAAGCATCACGAACATTATCAAAAATTTCTTCATATTCGATTCAATTTTATTTGATTGCAGAATGTATTTGTGATTGTCATCACACGAAAATCGATGCAAATTTACAAAAACTATCATACTATAGGTATGAAACGCCTGTTTTTTTAGATTTATTATATTTACTGACGCGTTTCTTCCTTTCTTTTAACCATTAATTCCTCAAAACCACCACCACTCCACCTAACTTTCTACCCCATCTTTAGCCTTCTAAGCTAATAAAAACATGTAAGAAATTTGGATAATCGGAATAAACGCTATAACTTTGTGCTTAAATTGAATAAAACAAATACAATATAACAATGTATAGAACAAATACTTGCGGAGAGCTCCGTCTCTCCGATGCCGGCAAGACAGTGACTCTCGCCGGATGGGTACAGCGAGTTAGAAAGATGGGCGGCATGATATTTGTCGACCTCCGCGACCGCTATGGCATCACTCAGCTCGTCTTCAACGACTCTGACGACTGCGAGCTTTGCTCACGCGCTGGCAAGCTTGGACGCGAATATTGTATCCAGGTTGTTGGCAAGGTGAACGAACGCGAAAGCAAGAACGCCAACCTTCCTACTGGCGACATCGAGATTATCGCCAACGAACTCAACATTCTCTCAGAGAGTGCCACACCTCCATTCACCATCGAGGACAACACCGACGGTGGCGACGACATCCGCATGAAGTATCGCTATCTCGACTTGCGCCGTCCTACAGTGCGCAAGAACCTTGAGTTGCGCCACCGCATGACTATTCTCATCCGCAACTTCCTCGACGCTCAGAACTTCATCGAGGTGGAGACTCCTATCCTCATTGGCTCTACACCTGAGGGTGCACGCGACTTCGTTGTGCCTTCACGTATGAACCCAGGCCAGTTCTACGCCTTGCCACAGAGCCCGCAGACTCTTAAGCAGCTGCTCATGGTCAGCGGATTCGACCGCTACTTCCAGATTGCTAAGTGTTTCCGCGACGAGGACCTTCGCGCCGACCGTCAGCCTGAGTTCACACAGATCGACTGCGAGATGTCGTTTGTCGACCAGGACGACGTCATCAATCTCTTCGAGGACATGGCACGCCACCTCTTCAAGGAGGTGCTCAACGTTGAGTTGCCTGCCAAGCTCCAGCAGATGACATGGCACGAGGCTATGCGCCGCTTCGGTAGCGACAAGCCCGACTTGCGTTTCGGCATGGAGTTCGTCGAACTCATGGACGACCTCAAGGGCACTGGCACATTCTCTGTATTCAACGACGCCACATACATCGGCGGCATCTGCGTGCCTGGCTGCGCTGGCTACACACGCAAGCAGCTCGACCAGATCACCGACTTCGTAAAGCGTCCTCAGGTAGGTGCCAAGGGCTTGGTATACATCAAGTTCAACGAAGACGGCACAGTCAAGTCGTCTATCGACAAGTTCTACTCTCCCGAGGTGCTCGCCAAGGTCAAGGAGACAACAGGTGCCAAGGACGGCGACCTCGTGCTCATCCTCTCTGGCGACAACGCCAACAAGACTCGTGTTCAGCTCTGCACACTGCGTCTTGAGATGGGCGACCGTCTCGGTCTGCGCGACAAGAACAAGTTCGAGTGCCTGTGGATTGTCGACTTCCCTCTCTTCGAGTGGAGCGACGAGGAGCAGCGCCT
>CAKPST010000092.1 GCA_934183355.1 uncultured Prevotella sp. | reverse complement strand
GGTTGCAACCTTCGCTTTTTTACCTTTTTCGGTTGCTGATAGTGCTTATACTCTATCACCGAAGATGTATGTCCCAACTCTCACCATAGTAGACTGGCATTGTACGGCAATCTGATAGTCGTGGCTCATGCCCCACGAACGTTCGCAGAAACTGTCCTTGTCAGCAAAATACTTAGCCTTGACCTCGTCGAAGAAGTCGGCAGCAAGTTGGAATTCGCTGCGTATCAGTTGTTCGTCGTCGATGTGCGACGCCATCATCATCAGTCCGCATATCTCCACATTCTCAAGCTTGCGCCATTCGCCCTCGTCGAGCAACTGGCGACATGCGTCGAGCGACAGACCATATTTGGTCTCCTCCTCAGCGATGTGCAACTCCAGTAGCACCTTAATAGTGCGATTGTGTGTGGCAGCCTGCTTGTTGATTTCGCGCAAGAGCTTAAGAGAGTCGACAGCGTCAATCATAGAAATGTATGGCGCTATGTATTTCACCTTGTTGGTCTGTAGATGACCTATGAAATGCCACTCTATGTCCTGGGGCAATGTTGTCACCTTTTTGGCAAGCTCCTGTTCGCGGCTTTCGCCAAATATGCGTTGTCCGGCGTCGTATGCCGCCTGGACATATTCTGCTGGGTGGAATTTGCTTACAGCTACAAGCTTTACTCCTTGTGGCAGATTGTTCTTCACTTCTTGAAGACGGATTGAAATGTCAGCTGTTTCCATAGTAAGATAGTGATGATAGTTGGATAATTTTTTTTGCTTAGCCCTCAAACTCAGGCTTGTCGTTCTTCTCCTCCTTCTTTACAGGAGCGTTGTGCTCGTAGACATCCATGATCTTTGTCTCAGCGATGTTCACAATCATGTAGTCGATAGCTGTCTTGCCCATAGCGTCGTCGATATTCTTCACAGCTGCGTTGAATGTGGCAGCCTGAACGAGGAAGTTAACGGCAGAACGCTTCTCCTTGGCAGTCTTCTCGTCGAGAGTGATGAATGACAATTTAGCCTTATACCAGTGGTCGTCGTTGTCGTTGTCGCTGAAGAATATCTCGCCGTATGAAGCAGGAGTGATGTTCTTCACCTCGAACTCGCCAGTTACGAACGGTTCCATCTCTTTGGTGATGACCTCTTCTGCCTCGCCGAAACTCAGAGCATCCACAACATAGAGTTCGTTGACCTTCTTCTGTCCTGCATCTTCTGTCTGGCGCTCGTAGCGTACGGTGGTTTCAAACCAGTTTGCTGTTCTTGATCTCATCTTTCTTTACTTATTTTATGTGTTTCTTTTTGTTTCAGACGGCAAAAGTAATAATTTATTCTGAGATATGGAATAGGCAGTGCTACAAATAATTATTTTTAAGATTGTGCCAGCTTGCCCTGCCATGAGTCTACTTGTTTCATATAGTTGACAAAGCGGTTGGTGAACTCATAGTTCTTGAGTCCCCATTTTGGGGCTATAAGTAGCTCTTTGGGCGACTGACTGACAAATCGTTCAAGCACAATATCGGGGCGCAGACGCTCTATGTATCTGCGGCAAAGCTCCATATATTCGTCGGCAGTATATAGATGGAACATGCCACGTTGGTATTCGTCGGCAAGTCGTGTGCCGCGTATGATTTGCAGTTGGTGCAACTTGAGAATGTCGAGAGGCAAGGCAGATATGTCGGCAGCTTGGCGCACGTTGTCGTCGGCAGTTTCGCCAGGCAGTCCGAGGATGATGTGTCCGCCAGTGAGTATGCCACGTTCGTGTGTGGCAATGACAGCACGGCGCGAGCATTCGAAGTCGTGTCCTCGGTTGATGCGCAGTAGAGTGGAGTCGCTTGCCGACTCGATGCCGTATTCAACGGTAAGGAAAGTTTGTCTGTTGAGTTGCTCAAGATAATTGAGCAACTCAGCGGAAATGCAGTCGGGGCGTGTGCCTATGACAATGCCCACAATATCTTCTTGCGACAGAGCCTCCTCATAACGTCGACGTAGTGTGTCGAGTGGGGCATAGGTGTTGGAGTAGGCTTGGAAATAAGCCAGATATTTCATGTCGGGATATTTTCTTGCAAAGAACTCCTTGCCCTCGCTTATCTGTTCGGCTATAGTTTTTTCGGGCTTGCAATAGGACGGATTGAACGTGCGGTTGTCGCAGAACGAGCATCCACCGTGCGACACAAGTCCGTCGCGGTTGGGACAAGAGAATCCGGCGTCGATGGAAATCTTCTGCACTCTGAATGGAAATCTCTTGCGTATCCATGCGCCATAGTCGTTGTATATCTGTCGTGTCATATATGTTATATATAATAAGGTGTAATGAGGAGGTTCTGTCAGTAAGTGCAAACGATTTACTTGCGCTCCTTCAGCAAGTCGCGAATCTCTGTGAGAAGCTGTTCCTCTTTAGTAGGCTTCGGCTCTTCGGGAGCAGGAGCAGCCTTCTCTTCCTCCTTCTTCTTGATGCTTGCCAGTTTGTTGATGCCCTTGACGAGCAAGAACACACAGAAAGCGATGATGAGGAAGTCGATGATGGTCTGGATGAAGGCACCATAATTGATGGTGGCAGCCTGCATTGTCTCGGCACCAAGTTTGACAGAAGGCAGTTCGAACTTGAGGTCGCTGAAGTTGACACCACCGATAAGCCATCCGATAGGCGGCATTATGATGTCGTTGACGATAGACGACACGATTTTACCGAATGCTCCACCGATGATAACACCGACAGCCATGTCTACTGCGTTGCCCTTAACAGCGAACGCTTTGAACTCATTAAGAATCTTGCTCATTTTAATTTTGATTTTTAAAGTTGGTTGTTGTATATTTTAATAACTCTCTCTTGTATCTTGTATGTGTGCAAAATACACTTAAAGTATCGTTTTGCAAACTGTAGCTTACAATATAGATAGTGTAATGTGCCACAATTAATGAATAGTTATATGGTTGCTAATATTTTTATATAATTTAATACAGTATTACACTGCAAAATTAGAAAATAATTATTATCTTTGCAGCGTAAAAAAGGAGAAATCCTATAGACGTGGCGGTTTTTTTACGCTTCTATGCCTCATTAGCAAGAAAAACGGACTGAATCAAGACTTCTTGACGGAACAGAATATAATTTAACCCTTTAAAATAATTAAATTAAAATGATTAAAGTAGGTATTAACGGATTTGGTCGTATCGGCCGTTTCGTATTCCGCGCAGCTCAGACTCGCAAC
>CAKPST010000091.1 GCA_934183355.1 uncultured Prevotella sp. | reverse complement strand
CATGGCCGTCGCGCCCGGCGTCTGCTGTTATTTATTCGTTCTCGTCTGTGAAATAGAATTTTTGGCTGTCATAGTCAGAATCCGTCATACGTTTCAGCTTGGAAAGGGTCTGCTGGGCCAGCGTCCACATACGGCTACATGAAGGACCCCGACAATCCGAAACGCTGGATCGTAGACGATGAGGCCGCGCAGGTGGTCAAGCATATTTACGGTATGACCTTGGATGGCATGGGAACGGAGCAGATTGCCGCCCAGCTTGAGCGGGAGGAAATTCTGACCCCGCGCGCCTACTGGCTGAAAAAGGGCGTCAAGCGTCCCGGAAAAGGCAAGCAGCAGCCACCTACCAAGTGGAACAGCTCCACCGTCACCAAAATCCTGGCCCTGCAAGAGTATTGCGGCGATATTCTCAATTTCAAAACCTACTCAAAGTCTTATAAAAATAAGAAGCGGATCGAAAATGACCGTGAAAATTGGGTGGTTTTCAAAGACGTCCATGAGCCAATTATTGACCGTGCCGTGTGGGAGCAGGTTCAGCAAAAACGGGGTAAAGTCCGCAAGCATCGCACCAACGAGGGCGAAAAGAATATGTTTTCCGGGCTGCTGGTCTGTGCCGATTGCGGAAACAACCTACATTTCCATTTCAATCAGGGAAACCCGGAAATCCGATATTTCAACTGCTCCAATTATAAGGGCAACCGCGGCACCTGCACTTCTACCCATTATGTCCGGGTGGATTTTCTCGAACAGGTGGTGTTAGGTGAGATCAAGCGCCTGACCAAGTTTGCCAGCCGGTATGAGGATGATTTCGTCAAGGCCGTTATGGGCAGCACCCAACAAAATGTTGCGTTGGATCGCAAACTCAAAGAAAAAGAGCTTGCAGCCCTGCAAGCCCGTGATGAAGAACTGGATGGATTGTTTGAGCGTATCTATGAGGACAATGTTTCCGGCAAACTCTCGGATGACCGCTTTGCCAAAATGTCCCGCAGGTATGAGGATGAACAAAAGGAGATATCCGAGAAGATCAAGGCCCTCCGTGCTGAAATGGACAAGCTCAGCAGCAAGTCTGTAACGGCAGATATGTTTATCTCCACCGTCCGTAAATACACAAGAGCCAAGGTTCTGACCCCCAGGATGCTCAATGAGCTGATCGATCACATCGAAGTCCATCAGGCGGAGAAGATTGACGGGATATGGGAGCAGCATCTTGTGATCCATTACAACTGTGTGGGAGCCATCTTCATCCCTGATGTGTTTCCACTTCCGGCACCCCAGGTGTCGGTGAATACAAGAAAAGGCGTAGTTGTCAACTACGCCCCAGGTCAACTCGCTGTATGAAAAAAGCGAGTGTTCTTAACAGCCTTTCAAATGCTGTAAGAACACTCGCCATGGTGCGGATGAAGGGATTTGAACCCATTTTTAAATACGATTTAACGAGCGATTATTGCTGTTGCGTAATTTGTGCGGAAACATTGTTGATTTCAGAGTAGCTTTTTAACAGTGCTTGTTCTCGTATGTGAGTGTAGTGTTTTATGGTGGTCTGAATGGACTTATGGCCTAAAATTTTTTGTCCGATGTACTCTGGAATGTTTGCTTCTACACACGCTGTTGCAAGTAAATGCCTGAATTGGTGCGCCGTGATCGTTGCCCGGTACTCAGTTATCATATAGGTTTTTCCATTACGCTGCGGGCGTTTGCTGGGAATTTTTATTTCTCTCGCCAAGCCGATTTCCCTGCAGTACATTTGCCAGCGCCGCTCATAGGCCCGTGCCGTTAAGGGGTTATCGCCCCGGGAGACCACAAAATCATCTTTCTTTAAACCGGCAACAGCGGCAAGCAGTATCGGTCGAAACTGGTTAAGGATAGGTATTTCGCGAACGCCAGCTTCCGTCTTCGGCTCTTTTAGTACAGGTGTACTACCTCTCCATTGTACACTCTTACCGATTTTAATTGAGCCTTTGCAGCCGTACAGATTGCGGTCAAAGTCAATGTCTGAAACCTGTATTGCCATTATCTCGCCCAGTCGTGCGCCGGTAAACGCAAACAGGCACGGAACGATGCCAAACCCGCCTGTATGCTGCATAACAGCTTCGACCGCTTCTTCTGGCACAGGCTGCCGTACAACCGGCGCTTTGCCTTTGGCGGGTTTTACGATTGCAGCCGGGTTATAATCAGTTCCATCCGTGAAATTTCTGTAATTGAAAATATTACGCAAAACCGTTCGTTCATGGATAATGGTCTTGCTGGAAAACCCCTGCTTTGCCATCTTCTCGTAAAGGCGAGTTATATCTATTGGCCTTATTTCGTTCATGTGATATCCGCTGAACTCATTTAAGGCCGTTTCGAGCCGCGCTTTGTATGATCTCATCGTGGAGTATGACAAGGTTTTCTCCGCGCTGTGAAACCATTTTTTTGCCACATCCTCAAACAACGGGCCTTTTTCTTTTTCTTCTGCTTCTGCTGCCTGTTTTGCAAGCCAGTCTTTCAGTTTTTTGTCGATTTCTGCACAGGTTTTACCGCGCAGCATACAGCGTTTGCCAGCTATGCGCTTATCAAAAACATATACGCCATCTTTATTTTTGCTGTATTTTGCCATAATATCACCTCGAATACTCGCCGCGTTTCAACTGGGCTGCTTTCTGCCCGGCACAATGTGCCGAGCGCAGATTGCCAATGTTCGGCTTTGCGGTTTCTGGGTCTACCAAATCCCCGGTGGCTGCTTCCAATTCATAGTTTTCTATCACCAGCCTGCACACGGCTGCCCGGCTGCGCATGGAACAATGTGCATTCGCTGCGTATTCATCCAGCATGGACGGCCAATCGCTGCCATGCTCACCGAAAATCAGGTAGGCAAGCTTTTCCACTTCTTCCGGCGGGCATTCGGCCAGATACCGAAACAGGCCGTTGCGTTTCTGTTCCACATCCTCGGCGCTGCCCTCAAAATCGTCATAGATTTCCGGGTGTGCAAGGCGCAGGACATCACGAAACCAATTCATGCCGAGCGCACGATACCAGAGCAGGAATTCATAGATATTCGGAATTTTGGCGCCGGTTTCCATTCTGTGAATCGTGCTGGTGCTGGTGTGCAGCACTTCGGCCAGAAATTCTTGGCTCGCACCGGCGCGGGCCCGGGCAGAGGACAGCAATTCTGCAATCTTTTTCGTATCCTTCATGTGCTTCACCCCCAAAAACAAAAGGCGGTTTCAGCTGCCATTCAAATTTGACAGGAAACCGCCCTCAAATTGTATCAAATCTGCTATGGCGTTTTTCTCGCATTTGCGTTATAGTAAGTTTAGTTACATTACTATAGCGAAAGCGAGGAACTTATGAATGATGACTTAGTTAAATTGATTGAGAGAATTGAAAAATTAGACGACCACACCTATGAAATTTTCATCGAAAAGGCGTTAGAGC
>CAKPST010000090.1 GCA_934183355.1 uncultured Prevotella sp. | reverse complement strand
TAGATAGACCGATCTTGCCACCTTGAGCCTTAGCGAATGTATATGTCATACCGCCGCAGAGGATGAGGTTGTCCACCTTTGTGAGGAGGTTCTCGATGATGCCAATCTTTGTAGAAACCTTAGAGCCACCCATGATAGCTGTGAACGGGCGCTTGATGTTGCCGAGAACAGCGTCTACGGCCTTTACTTCCTTCTCCATGAGGTAGCCGAGCATCTTGTGGTCCTTGTCGAAGTACTCATCGATAACGGCTGTAGAAGCATGCTTGCGGTGAGCTGTTCCGAAGGCATCCATTACGTAGCAGTCAGCGTAAGAAGCGAGCTTCTTTGCAAACTCCTGCTGGCGACCCTTCATTTCCTTCTTTGCAGCGTCAAACTCAGGTGTGCCCTTCTCAACGCCTACTGGCTTGCCCTCTTCCTCTGGATAGAAGCGGAGATTCTCAAGAAGCAGAGCTTCGCCTGGCTTCAAGGCAGCAGCCTCTTCAGATGCGTTGCCGCAGTCCTTTGCAAACTTAACCTCAACACCGAGAGCTTCAGAAACGTTCTTCACAATCTGACTCAGAGAGAGCTTCATATTAACCTTGCCCTTTGGCTTGCCCATGTGAGACATCATGATGAGAGCGCCACCGTCTGCGAGTACCTTCTTCAGTGTAGGAAGGGCACCGCGGATACGTGTGTCGTCTGTTACGTTTCCGTTCTCATCCAATGGTACGTTGAAGTCTACACGTACAATTGCCTTTTTGCCGGCAAAGTTGAAATCTTCGATTTTCATTTCTTTGAATTATATTAAAAAGTTAGAAATTAATTTTGCTTACTTGGAATTTATTCTTTCTGACCGCAAATTTACAAAAAATAAATAGATTAAGACTCTTTTTTCAGTTAACTATTGAAAAATATTTAATTTTATCCCTCGTATTGTGTGTGGTCCTCGATGTTTGCCTCTGCCAAAGCCTCTTTGCGTTCTTCACATGTGCCGCATTTTCCACAATGCTTCTCGCCTCCCTTGTAGCAGCTCCATGTTTCGGTGTAGTCGATGCCCAGACGTTTGCCAATGTGTGCTATCTCGCCTTTGGTGATGCTGGTGTAGGGTGCCACCACCTTTACATTGTTGTATGTACCGGCTGTAGCTGCTGAGTCGATGGCGTTGATAAACTCTGGTCGGCAGTCGGGGTATATGGTGTGATCGCCGCCGTGATTGGCTATGAACACTTGGTCGAGTTCGTTGCTCTCGGCTATGCCGATGGCTATAGACAGCATGATACCGTTGCGGAATGGCACCACTGTCGACTTCATGTTGTCGTCAGCATAGTGTCCCTCGGGAATGGCGTCTGCGCCATCAAGCAGACTCGACTTGAAATACTGGTGCATGAAGTCGAGGTTTATGGTTAGGTGTTTGATGCCGAGGCGCTCGCAGTGCATCTTGGCAAATGGAATCTCTCGTGCGTTGTGATTGCTGCCATAGTCGAATGAAATGCCGAGCGCAATTTCGTCCTTATGGTCGTAGAGTAGGGTGATGCTGTCCATGCCGCCACTTACGATTATAACTGAGTTTTTTTTCATATTTACTATTTTTACTTTTTTATTATTTTCACCCAAACAAAGCTCTCAATGCTTCTTCTACTTTTCTCACAGGGTGGATGTTTATCTTATATTTGCTTGTATCGAGTCCTTGGATATTGTATTTGGGAAGGATAATGTCGGTAAATCCAAGTTTTTCAGCCTCGGCTATGCGTTGTTCAATACGGTTGATGGGTCTCACCTCGCCACTCAGTCCCACTTCGCCTGCCATACACCATCCTGGTTCGATGGCTGTGTCGACATTGCTTGACAGCACGGCTGCTATCACGCTTAGGTCCATGGCAAGGTCGGTCACGCGCAGTCCACCGGCAATGTTCACAAACACGTCCTTTTGCACCAGCTTGAATCCCACTCGCTTTTCGAGCACAGCAAGCAGCATATTGAGTCGGCGCTGGTCAAAACCCGTGGCTGAGCGTTGTGGTGTGCCGTAGGCTGCCGACGAAACCAGAGCCTGCGTTTCTACCAGAAACGGACGCACTCCCTCAATGGCTGAACTGATAGCTACGCCCGACAGTCCCTCGTGGTCTTGCGACAGAAGTAGCTCTGATGGATTGCTCACTTGGCGTAGTCCGTTTTGTTGCATCTCATAGATACCAAGCTCCGAGGTGCTTCCGAATCGGTTTTTGATGGAGCGCAGTATTCGGTACATGTAGTGTTGGTCGCCTTCAAATTGGATGACCGTGTCGACGATGTGTTCCAGTATTTTCGGGCCTGCAAGTGTACCCTCTTTGTTGATGTGTCCAATCAATATAACGGGCGTGCCGCTTGTTTTGGCAAAGCGTAGAAGTGATGCTGCGCACTCTCTTACTTGTGTTATGCTGCCCGGACTGCTGTCTACTTCGTCTGTCGAGATAGTTTGTATGGAGTCGATAATGACAAGTTCGGGAGCTATTTCGTCGGTGAATTCAAATATCTTCTGCAATGATGTTTCGCAAAGAATGTTGATGTTGTCAAGTTTTTCAAGGCTTGAGCCGTTCTTGTCGGAGAGTAAGCGTTGGGCACGCATTTTCAGCTGATGTGCACTTTCCTCGCCGCTTACATACAGAATCTTACGGTCGGGGATGTTGAGTATGGTCTGTAGCGTGAGCGTACTCTTGCCAATGCCCGGTTCTCCACCAAGCAGCACTATGCTTCCGCTTACGAGTCCTCCGCCCAACACACGGTTTAGCTCGGTGTCATGCATATCTATGCGTGGGTCATCTTGCGCAGGAATGTCGCGCAACTTCACCGGACGACTCTTGCCCGATGTCGACGAGCTGTGTCTGAACAGTCCGTCTGCGTTGCCGCCTGGCTGGCTTGTGCCTAAGCGTATTTCTTTGAAAGTGTTCCATTCGCCGCAACTCGGACATTTGCCAATCCATTTGGTTGATTCGTAGCCGCAGTTGTCGCAAACGTATGCTGTTTTGGTTTTTGCCATAAATGAAAAGTCTTGACTTTATTGAAAAATCGTATTTCTATAAGTTATTATTTCTATGTATTACAAAATTAAGCATTTTATCTGAGTTTTCGTGTGTTTTGAATGGCTATTTTCCATGATTTTAATAGTTAAAAGGCTGTGATGGGGAAGAAAAATCAAAATATATAATATTACAGAATGCAGTTAAGTAGTTGTATTATAATATTTTATACGGAATATTAGCCCTATATATCGGCATTGGTTTGATTTCTCCCTTTCTACATGACCACTGATTGAAATGTTGGAATAGTAAATACTCGCAATGTGCAGGAGCTTGTTCGTCTCTCTTCGCGCAACTCATTAGCTTAGTTAGGATAACCCAATGAGTTAGATGGCAAAACTGGGTCGAATAGTAAACAGAAGGATAATTAAAAAGCGTCAACACCGGAGGTCATGACTTTCCAGTGTTGACGCTTATTATTTTAATTTAAAGCATTAATCTTGTGAAGATTAAATCTGCTCGCTCCAGTCCTCCTGGCTCTTACGAACGTAAGTCTGGTAGCGGAGCTTAGCCATCTTCTCTGCCTGGCTGAAGAGCTCGTCGGCCTCCTTCGGGAATGCCTTCTGTACTGACAGATAACGAACCTCACCGAGGAGGAAGTCGCGGAAGTCATCCCACTTCGGAGCCTTAGAGTCGAGTGTGAACGGGTTCTTGCCCTCGTCAGCCAACAGCGGGTTGAAACGCCAGAGGTGCCAGTAACCGCAATCAACAGCGAGCTTCTCCTCGTTCTGTGAGCGACCCATACCGCCCTTACGCTTCAGACCGTGGTTGATACACGGAGCGTAAGCAATGATGAGTGACGGACCTGGATAAGCCTCTGCCTCGCGGATAGCCTTCAATGTCTGAGCATTGTCAGCACCCATAGCAATCTGAGCTACGTAGATGTAGCCGTATGT
>CAKPST010000089.1 GCA_934183355.1 uncultured Prevotella sp. | reverse complement strand
CCTACACCTGGCGGAAATGGCGAAGACCCAATCGAGTCTGACGCTAAGTATGTAGGTCAGGCAGTAGGCAACTTCTCAAAGGAGGAATGGTATCCTGGCGGTGAGCTTGGAACAACCGACAATGTTACTTCTGGTTGCTATGAGGATGAGACTCCTGCCGTAGAGCAGCAGGGACTGATTGACAACTTCAACGCTGGCGAGAAGTTCTTTGAGCGCCAGTTCACTTCAGCATCATCAGGCTTTGGCGGTCTTGGTCCTGCTTCAGTACGTCGTTCATGTCTCGACTGCCATCCTAACTATGGACATGGTCGCCGCATGGACTCGTACACTACACAGTATGGCAACGGCAACGGCTATCTGCTTGCCGTATACCATCCAACAGACGGAGCCAATAGCAACGACGGCGGTTATGTAGCCGAGGTGACTGGCATGCCTCAGACACAGGCAACAGAACCATTCAAGGCTCCTATCGACGAAAGTCAGATTAATCTCCAGTGGCACGAGGTGACTGCTATGGAGAGTGGACTGCCTATGCAATTCGCTGATGGCGAGAAGTATTCGCTCATATATCCCGAGATAAGCATTCCGCGTTCTGCCTTCCGCACCAGTCCTAATCCATACGACACGGGCAACAAGGCGGTGGCTGTGCGCATGGAGTCTACCATCGGCGTGATGGGCACCGGTCTGCTCGACGCCATCACCGAGGACGACATCAAGGCTCAATATGCATCCACAGCAAACTACTACAAGAACATAGCCAAGGTGGCAGACGTGAGCGAATATGTCAATCCAAGCTTCTGGGACGCCAATGCCAACGACTTTGCCACTGGCGCATGGTACACAGCAACAATAGGTGCGGGCAAGACAGCCGACGGCGGCGAGGGCAAGAAGATGGTGAAGCGTTTCACCTATGCCTTGACACGTGCCACCCTACAGGACGGACCTGGAGCCAACGCCATCTGGAACATCACCAACGTCACTCGCCCCGACCGCCCAAAACTCTACACCACCAACGCATGGGCTGCAGCAATGGCTGCCGACAAGGAGGTGATAGAGAAGATAAAGAAAGACCCTACATCGCCTTTCTGGGCAAGCAGCGACGACGAGATTGCTACAAAGGTGGAGAATCTGCTCAAGCCTGGCACCAACCAGTTTGACAACGAATGGCACAACTTTGAGCCTGAGATGTCGGCAGACAAGTTCTACGACTTCATGGTTTGGCACCGCGGACTTGCCATCCCTCGTGCACGCAACCTCAACGATTCGCGCGTTCAGCAGGGCAAGAAGGTGTTCACAGAGATAGGTTGCGCCAGCTGCCACCGCCCGTCATGGAAGACAGGTTCGGACAACTACTGGACACCAAACATGATAGCCGACAAGAAACTGCCGCGCTATGCCAATCAGACCATATATCCATACTCAGACATGATGCAGCACAAGCTCTACATGATCAATGATATTCATGGTTCATGGTGTCGCACCACTCCGCTTTGGGGACGTGGACTTGCCAGTGTCAATGGTTCGGGCACAGAGCGTCTGCACGACTGCCGCGCACGCAACGAGGTGGAGGCTATCATGTGGCATGCCTACTCTAAGAATTCGCATGCCTACGCATCTGCCTTGAAGTTCTACAATCTGAGCAAGAGCGACCGCGACGCTGTGGTCATGTTCCTGCGTTCAATCTAAAAAACATACACATTATGCAAAAACCCACAAAGCACATCCTGTTTGCCATCTATATTCTCGTCATAGTGTGCATGGGGGCAGCAACAGTCATCGAGAAATACAAAGGCACCGACTTTGTAGCTTCCTACATCTACGGTTCGTGGTGGTTTGTGCTCTTGTGGGCTGTGCTTGCCGCCTTGGCGACGGTGTATTTTGTCAAGAACATCACTAAGGCATGGACCGGAATAGCGCTGCACCTCTCGTTTGTGATGATTCTCGCCGGAGCTTTCATCACACACGTCAGCTCGGAGCGTGGCGTGATACACCTGCGCAAGGGGGTGTTCACCAACCGATATACCACACTCGACAATCACAACAACGCTCGCGAGGCTACGCTACCCTTCGAGATACGTCTCGACAGCTTCGAGGTGAGGTATCACGCCGGAACAGATGCGGCTCAAGACTACGTGTCAATGTTCACCATCAACCACCAAGGCAAGACCATCAAAGGCAATGTGTCTATGAACAATATCTTCAACTATGGTTCGATGCGACTCTATCAGGCGTCCTACGACAACGACCTCGCTGGAGCATCGCTGTCCACCAACTCCGACCCCATTGGCATTCCAGTGACATACACAGGCTATGCGCTACTCTTCTTATCTCTCATTGGTATGCTCCTCGACCCTCGGGGAGCCTACCGCAAACTTCTGCGCAGCAATGTACTCAGGCGTGGAGCGTTGCTCTTGGCGATGCTCTTTGCTCTGTGTACGACGGAAGGCAATGATGTAAAGGCAGCCAACAACACGGCAGATGTCAAGGCACACTATCTGCCCGAGGAGACTGCCGCACGCTTTGGCGAGCTATTCATTCTGTACAACAGTCGCATCTGTCCGATGCAGACATTCGCCATCGACTTCACCAAGAAGCTATATGGCGACAAGAGCTACAAGGGGCTGACTGCCGAGCAGGTGCTGACGGGATGGATATTCTGGGGCAACGAGTGGATGGACGAACCTATGTTGAAAATTAAGAATGGCGAAATGAAGGAGACATTGCAGTTGCCCGATTATGTATCTGCCAACTTCTTCTTCAACAAAGACATGGGTGGATACATCATCGGACCCTATGTCAAGGAATATTATGAGGGCAATCACGACAAGTTTAACACCGAGGTGGTGGCTATAGACGACAAGATGCAGCTGCTCATGAGTCTGCAACACGGACAACTGCTGAAGATTATGCCCTACAACCGACATGGCAAAACTACATGGATAGCCCCTGATGCCAACATGCCCAAACCACAAGACTACAAGGAGATAGACCGATGGATAGAGAAAACAAGCCAGTATCAAATGGCTAATGGTGGCACGTCGCTGCCCACTGCCAAGCAGGTTGCTGCCGAGCGTACATACAATGCCATTCCGTTTGCCACTATCCTCTTCATGGTCTGCCTCGTTATGGGAGCCGCCACATTCTTATACACAATAGCACGCCTGTGCCGAACAAACCATGCTCTGAGCCATAATCCGCATACAGACACCGCCGTGGCATGGACATCGCGCATAGTGATGGCGGCAGCATTGGCAGCCCTGAGCTACTGCGAATATCTGCGCTGGACCGTCAGTGGCACCCTGCCCATGGCTAACGGATATGAGACGATGCTCTTCGTGGCATGGACGGTGCTGCTGGTGTCGCTTGTGCTGAGCTTCAGGTTTCGCATTTTGCTGACATGCGGCTTTCTCATGTCGGGCTTCTTCTTGCTTGTGAGCCACATCAGCCAGATGGATCCGCAGATAACGCACATCATGCCAGTGCTCAACTCGCCCCTCCTCAGCATACACGTGTCCATCATCATGATAGGCTTCGCCTTGCTGTCGCTCACGTTCATCAGTAGCGCCACAGCCCTCATCGTGCGGTATGTCAGCCACAACTCAGCCGACACTATGATTGCCCTACAACATCTATCGTTGCTATTCCTATATCCTGCCATGGCGACACTCGGCATCGGCATATTCGTAGGAGCGATATGGGCAAACGTGTCATGGGGCGAATACTGGGGATGGGACCCCAAAGAGGTGTGGGCACTAATCACATTTATGGTATACGCCGCCCCACTCCACCCTAAGTCGCTGCCCCAGATGCATCGTTCCACTACCTTCCACGTGTTTATGGTGGTGGCGTTTGCCACAATCATCATGACCTACTTCGGAGTGAACTATTTCTTGGGAGGAATGCACAGCTACGCCTGACACATTGTACAGGTGGCTTAGTACACTATGTACGGAGCCCTTGTACACACAGTACGAGGGCTCCGTACTCATAGTACGAAGGCTTAGTACACATAGTACAAAAGTCAAGAATATTGCAGAGCGCTACTTGGAGTGCTACAAAACTGGGGTAGATTTAATCGGCAAGTCCCGGAGGTACGACATAATATAGGATATGCCGTCCCTCCGGGAC
>CAKPST010000088.1 GCA_934183355.1 uncultured Prevotella sp. | reverse complement strand
TTTTATTAGTTATATTACGTTAATTAACTCTCTCATTTTCAATCGATTACATAAGAATTAACAGAGTATTGTTATATTATATATTATGTTAGCCCTCTCTTAAGAAATCGAGAGCTTCTTCAATTTCCTCTTTTGTAGCTGTCTGATTGATACGAATGTCACCAATGCCACCAAGCAGAGTGAAATTGATGATGCCCGACGTGTTCTTCTTGTCGTGGCGCATCAGCTCAAGCAGTTCTGGATAGTCGTCACATGTGTAGGCGAAACGTCCGTAATTGTCGAGAATGAAGTGTACAGTCTGGTGCATACGGTCGGTGGGGAATCCAGCCTTGCGAGCACTCATATATAGTTCGCACACCATGCCATATGCCACAGCATAACCATGCAGTATAGGACGACCATGACGCATGGCGAACGACTCAAAGGCATGACCTACGGTGTGTCCCACATTGAGCGCCTTGCGTATGCCATGCTCATGAGGGTCTTCCTCAACGATGCGCTCCTTGACACTTATCGACTCTGCCACCATGCGTTGCAGCTGAGCGAGGTCGGGGTGTGCGAGGTCGAAGTTCACAAGTTCTGCCCAATGACTCTCTGTGGAGATGAGTCCGTGCTTGAGCATCTCGGCATAACCCGAACAGATGTTAGCTTCGTCGAGTGTGTCAAGAAACTGTGTATTGATGATAACAAACTTACTGTCGGAGAAAACGCCAATCTCGTTCTTCAGTCCACCGAAGTTGACGCCAGTCTTTCCGCCCACCGAAGCGTCCACCATGGCGAGCAATGTAGTAGGAATATTGATGAAGTCGATGCCGCGCTTGAATGTTGATGCCGCAAAACCTCCAAGGTCAGTCACCATGCCGCCACCAAGATTTATCATAAGCGAATGGCGTGTCGCCCCACCCTGACTCAATGCCGTCCACACCTCACACAGCGTGTCAATAGTCTTGTGTGTGTCGTTGGGACGTATGACGATATGCTGGGCACCCTTCAGACAGAGATAACTGCTGAGTTTGTGCAGACACTTGTCGTGGGTAGTCTCATCAGTGAGGATGAATATATTGTCGTGCTCACACTCTGCAATGGCGTTGACAAGGTCGCGCTCAAGATTTTGCGATATTATGACTTTCTGTTTCATGATTACTCCTGACTTTTAAAGTTACTGTTAATATACCTTATTGTGCATTCATAATACAAATGTAAGGATTTTTAGCGAGAAACAGAAAACTAATTGACAAAAAATATAGCGGCAAGGTGGACATCACGTCTACCCTGCCGCTTCTTTGAAATAACAACACTAATATATAAAAGGTATGAAATTTCTGTTTATATCTTACTGATGATGCCTATCTGACTGCCCTCAAGGAACTTAACGATAGCGCTGATTTCCTTGCCATCTGGCACCTGTTCCTTAATCTGATTTATAGCGTCGAACACGCTGGTCTGACCGTGGAACACAAGACGATAGGCATTGGCGATGTGACTGATAACCTTTTCTGAAGTGTTTGACGACTTCAGAAGGGTCTCGTTCACGCCACCATAACGCACTGGATTGTCAGTGGCAACGATGAACGGAGGCACATCCTTAGAGATGCGCACACCACTTGTCACCATTGAGGCACCACCGATGCGCACATTGGCATTGATGATGACACCTGACGAGAAGATAGCTGCACTGTGAATCTCGCAGTCGCCAGCCACCTTGGTACCATAACCAAAGGTCACGTAGTCGTCAACCTTAGTGTCGTGTGAGATATGAACACCCTCCATGAAGAAGTTGCGGTTGCCAATGCGTGTCTCGCCGTCGGCGAAAGTAGCGCGATTGACAACAACATTCTCGCGGAAGATGTTCTCGTCGCCAATAACGAGACGAGTCTCAGCTCCTTTATAGTTGAAGTCCTGCGGCTCAGCACCGAGCACAGTGTTCTGATAAACCTTGTTGCCACGGCCAAGTGTTGTGCCGCGCATGATGCTCACGTAAGGGAAGATGACACAGTCGTCGCCGATAACAACGTCGTCCTCAATGTAGGCGAAAGGATAGATTGTGACATTCTTGCCAATCTTTGCGCCTGGAGCTATGTATGCTTTATCACTAATCATAATTTTGAATTTTGAGTTCCTAAGTCTTAGTATCTTCCTCCGCCCAAAGCATAGTAGAGGTTTACGACTGCCTGCATCTTGTAGAAGTCGTCAGCCACCTTTGACAGCTCGGCAGTGAGAAGGCTCTGCTGGGCAGTGATAATCTCAAGATATGTGGCAGAACCGTCATTGAACAACATCTTGTTGTACTCAACGTTCTTCTTCAAACTCTCAACCTGCTTTGCCTCAAGCTCGCTCTTCTCGTTAGATGAGTTGTAGAGCACGAGTGCGTTGCTTACCTCAGAGCCTGCTGTCAGCACGGCATTCTGCCATGTGTTGAATGCCTGCTCCTGCTTAGCCTTAGCCACCTTCAATCCTGCGATAATCTGTCCGTGGGCAAAGATAGGCTGTGTGAGTGAACCAACAGCCGAGAGCAACCACTTGCCTGGATTGACAATGCCCATGCCACCTGAATTGGTGAAGGCACCTGTGCCAGAGATAGTGATGTTAGGATAGAACTTAGAGCGTGCTGCATTCACATCATAGAAACACTGAGCGAGCGACATCTCGGCATAGTGAACGTCAGGACGGTTGTTGAGCAACTGCAAACTTACACCAGTAGAGAACTTTGTTGGGAGCGACTGTCCCTCGAATGTTCCGCGCTTGATGGTCTGTGCCTGCTGACCGAGCAACAGCGAGAGTGAGTTCTCTGTCTCACGAATCTGGCGCTTCAAGTCGGTTGCCTGAGCCTTAACAGAATACATATTTGCCTCAGCACTCTGCACGCTGGTCTCCTTGACACGACCCAGTTCCTTCTGAATCTTCATGATGTTCCATGTCTCCTCTACGAGCTTAGCCATATTGTCCACCACCTGGAGCTGCTTGTCGAGCATGAGCAGAGTATAGTACATGTTGGCGATGTTAGAAATCACCTTGGTCTGCACCACCTGCTGATAGTCCTTAGTGGCAAGGAGTGACATCTGAGCCGAACGCTTCACGTTGAGGAGGTTGCCAAAGAGGTCAATGCTCCACGATGCTGTGATAGGCAGCGTGTAGGTCTTAGTAGCCTTGTTACCATCCCAAGATGCCACTGTTCCTTGTGGCGAGAAGGTGAAACCAGGAATAAAAGCCAACTTGGCTACCAACAACTGATCCTCAACCATCTTGACGTTGAGGGCAGCGTTGAGCAGATTGGTGTTGTTCTGCAAACCTGTCTCGATGAGCGATTGCAACTGTGGGTCGGTGAACACCTCACGCCACGGCAAGTTGCCGAAGCTTGCGGTGTCAGCAACAGCAAGTGTGTCGGTGTTGCTCACAACGTCGCGCACGATGCCCTGAGTGTTTACCTCAGGACGCTCGTACTTGTTATATAATCCGCAGCTGGTCATCAGCAAGGATGCAGATGCGAAAAGAATTATCTTATTCAATTTCATTGTTTCGTCTTTTTTACTTCCTTGAAAAGCTTACTTCGTCTTCTTCTCTATCTGCTCTTGCAATGCTCCAGCCACATAAGGGTTGGTGTACTGACGAATCTCAGAATCTACATTAGCAGAGTCACCCTCAAATTCGATAGGCTTGATCTTCTCTTGCAGAGTCTGGAAGATGTAGAACAGAGCCGGCACAACCATAATCTGGCAGAGCATACCGATGAGCATACCGCCTACGGCAGCCGAACCAAGTGTCATGTTGCCGTTGTAGCCTACACCCCAAGGCATGAGCAATGGCAGAAGACCGATAATCATAGCCAATGAGGTCATCAAGATAGGACGCAGACGGGCTGAAGCACCGAGCACTGCCGACCATGAGATAGCCATACCAGTAAGACGACGCTCAAGAGCGAACTGCACGATAAGGATGGCGTTCTTAGCGAGAAGACCCATAAGCATGATGAGCGCAATCTGCATGTAGATGTCGTTGTTCTTGCCAAACATGTTGGTGAAGAGGAACGCACCTGCAAGACCGAACGGAATCGAAAGGATTACCGACAGAGGCAGAACGTAAGACTCATACTGTGCCGAGAGAATCAAGTAAACGAATGTCAAACAGAGCACGAACACGATAGCAGTAGAGTTGCTTGACTCCTGCTCGGTACGTGTAAGACCTGAGAACTCGTAGGTGTAGCCTGCTGGCAGAGTGGTCTTGGCAACCTCAGCCATAGCGTTGAT
>CAKPST010000087.1 GCA_934183355.1 uncultured Prevotella sp. | reverse complement strand
ACATAATATAGGATATGCCGTCCCTCCGGGACTTGCCTAAAAAAGTTTTTTCTATTTTCTACTGCAATACTGCAATTCGCTGTTCACTCACACCACTTTACTCATTGACAACCAATAACTTACCCAAATTGCAGATTATCCACCACAACTGCAATTCTACTGCAATCTACTGCAATCTCCACTGCAAGTGAAACTCTGCCTCAACTCATCCCCACAGCGAGAAGAGCGACGCATAACTGGCTTGCAGTAGAGGCTTCATCTGCAAGCCAATCTGCAAACTTATAGCACACTAAATATCAGTATATTACAAGGATATTTTGCCAATAATTGCAGATTGCAGTAGAAAACTAAAAAACATATTTAGGCGAGTACTACACTTCCTTCCAACCAACCAATCCCTTTCCCATTTCATCCAGTTCTATGGCAAGGGCTACCACCTTTCGCTTGTCTGCCTTGAATGGTTCGGTATATTGTTTGGCTCTCATTTGCTCTGTGGCAGCATCAACGCCACCATTATTGCTCAGCTTCAGTTCGAGGACATAAATGAAATTGGTGGTTTCTACCACCATGTCTATTCTGCCCGTGGCTATCATTTTCTCAACTTCCACACGGCAGCCAATGGCATTGAAGATGGTGCTCATAATAAGTCGGTAGCGTTCCTCCATATCCATGCTGGCAAGCTTCTTGTTGCTGTAAGGCACATCTGCAATGAGAGCCTTTAGACATTTCATGGCTTCGGGGATATTGCCCGTTTTAAGCGAATAGAGCAACATATTTTGCGTAGATATCACCAGGGCATTAGTTTTCATCGTTAAGGCTGGCAATACAATCTTATATAGAGCCCGGCGAACTTCATTGTTAGGAATACCAAGCAGATAAACTCCTTCTATATACCCCTTAATAGTAAGATAGCCCGACTGATAGAGGAACAGTTCTGCTCCACCGCCTGTAACGTCAGAAGTCTCCAGAGTATCGCTGTCAATAGGGCAATTCTCGAAGTCCTTCAGTCTTATCTCCATATTATCCACAAACTTGGGCAGCAACGATGTTGCGCCAGATGAAGCCCAATAGTTCTTCAGTTTGGAATCAGCGAGAGCATTGATAAGACTGAACGGATTGAAAACATCCACCATATTTTCATTACTGAAATGATAGCCGTCATAATAAGTAGTCAACTGTGCTACAGCTTCATCAAAAGTCCATCCATTCTTTGATGCCAACTTGCTGATTTCTGGTTTGAAATCACGCATAACCTCTTCTTTAGTAATACCACAAATAGCAGCATACTCAGGGTCAAAACTGATATTGCTCAGATTGTTGAGCACAGAGAAAAGAGAGATTTGCGTAAACTTGGTGATGCCAGTGATTAAGACAAACTTCTCGTATTTGTCATCTGCCTTGAGGATTGCAAATACTTCTCTATAAATAGCGGTACATGCTTCATGCTGCGGAGTCTTACAGGAATGCTGCAATGGCGAGTCGTATTCGTCAATGAGGATTGACACCTGCTGTCCTGTCTGTTTATAAGCTGTTCGGATGATAGCATCAAAGCGGTCAGCAAGTTGAGCTGTAGGTTTAGGAGTAATGCCATATTCCTCCTCGTATCTATCGAAAGTAATGTCGAGATAAGAGCGCAAAGTGTCAGGTTCAGCGCCCGCACGACTCATATCAAGTCGGATGACTGGACGCTTCACCCATTCTGTCTCCATCTGCATTATCTTCAGTCCCTCAAAGAGTTTCTTCTTTCCCATAAAGTAGGCTTCGAGCGTATCAACAAGCACGGATTTACCAAAGCGGCGTGGGCGGCTCAGGTAATTATATTTCTTCCCCTTGTTGGTAAGATGCCAGATGATATCTGTCTTGTCAACATACACGCATCCTTCCTTTCTGATTTCCTCAAAAGACTGGATGCCTACTGGCAATCTTCTGTCGTTTATCTCTACCATAATACATTAATGATTAGTTTTCAAGTTCAAATATACGATTATTTCCTCAAACCACAATGCATTTCTAAAGATTTCGAGATAATAAGTCTGATTATCTCAATAAAAATGTCTACTTTTGCATTTTAAAAGAACATTAACATAATATATGTCAAGAAAAAAGAAACCACTACCAATACTTGAGAATGTGACCATAGAGGCTGTAGCAGCCGAGGGCAAGTCGTTAGCACACGTCAACGACATGGTTGTATTTGTGCCGTTTGCCGTGCCGGGTGACGTTGTCGACCTGCAGGTGCGCAAGAAGAAGCACAGCTACTGCGAGGCAGAAGTTATACGCTTTATCAAGAAGAGCGATGTACGCGAGGAGCCTATGTGCGAGCATTTTGGAGTTTGCGGTGGATGCAAATGGCAGAACCTGCCCTACGAGGAGCAGCTCAAGGCCAAGCAGAAGCAGGTGCAAGACCAGCTGACACGCATCGGCAAGATTGAACTGCCGGAGTTTCGCCCCATCATGGGCAGCGTACATATCAAGGAATATAGAAACAAACTAGAGTTTGGCTGCTGCAACAAGCGCTGGCTGACACGCGAGCAGGTGGCAGAGGGAACCAAGTTTGACAACATGAACGGCATCGGATTCCATATCACTGGAGCCTTTGACAAGATTCTGCCTATCGAGAAGTGCTGGCTCATGGACGACCTGCACAACCGTATACGCAACGCCATACGCGACTATGCCTTTGAAACGGGCATGACATTCTTCGACCTCAGACAGCAGCACGGACTGCTGCGCGACATAATGATGCGCAATTCGAACACTGGCGAGTGGATGGTGCTCATTCAGTTCCACTACGACGAGGAGGGCGACGAGGAGCGTGCCAAAGGACTGTTGCAGCATATCGCTGACAAATTCCCAGAGATTACATCGCTCATGTACGTCGACAATCAGAAGTGCAACGACACATTCGGCGACCTCGAACTGAGCGTGTTCAAGGGCAATGACCATATTTATGAAACAATGGAGAACCTGCGCTTCAAGGTGGGACCGAAGAGTTTCTACCAGACCAATACTGAGCAGGCTTACCATCTCTATTCTGTGGCACGCGAGTTTGCACAGCTCACGGGCAACGAGCTTGTATACGACCTCTATACAGGAACCGGAACCATCGCCAACTTTGTGGCTCGCCAGGCTCGCCAAGTCATCGGCATCGAGTATGTGCCGGAGGCTATCGAGGACGCTAAGGTGAACTCGCAGGTGAACAACATTGAGAACACCAAGTTCTATGCTGGCGACATGAAGGACATACTCAACGACGAGTTCATCGCCAAGCATGGTCGTCCTGACGTAATCATCACCGACCCACCACGCGCTGGCATGCACAACGACGTGATAGACACCATCCTACGTGCTCATCCTAAGCGCATCGTATACGTGAGCTGCAACCCTGCAACTCAGGCTCGCGACCTTCAGGCACTCGATGTGGCATACAGCGTGAAGGCTGTACAGCCTGTGGACATGTTCCCACATACACCACATGTAGAGAACGTTGTGCTGCTTGAGGAGAAGTAAAGGAATTAGGAGGGTCGCAGCAATTAATTCAGAACTCAAAATAAAAAAATTCAAAACTCTATAATGAAAATACTAACCACACTCGCTCTTGCCGCTTTCGCCACTATCAGCGCATCGGCACAAGAGAACAAGCCGCAGATACAGGTGTTGAGCGACATCAAGTTCAGCGGATATGTAATGACACAATTCCAGGCAAGCGACCAGGAAGACAAGGAAAGCAACACATTCAATATAAGAATGGTGCGTATGGCGCTCGAAGGACGACTGATGCACGACTTCTACTGGAAGGTGCAGATGCAGGCTAACGGCAACACATCCGACCTTGGTTCGTCGCCACGTATGGTGGACGCATTTGCCGAGTGGCAGAAATATGAGGGATTCAAGATTAAGGCGGGACAGTTTAAGCGCCCATTCACATTCGAGAACCCTATGCACCCGATGACTCAGGGATTCATGGGCTACTCGCAGAACGTGTCTAAGCTCTCTGGTTTCAGCGACCGCGTAGGCGAACATGCCAGCAACGGACGCGATATAGGTGTACAGATTCAAGGCGACTTGTTGAAGAATGCTGCTGGACGCAACCTGCTGCACTATCAGGTGGGTGTGTTCAACGGACAGGGCACCAATCAGAAGGATGTAGACCAGCGCAAGGACATCATCGGCGGCATGTGGGTGATGCCTATCAAGGGACTGCGCATCGGTGCCTTCGGATGGACAGGTTCGTATGCACGTAAGGGTACATGGACAGAGAATGGTGAGGACAAGAGTGGTGTACGCTCGTTGTCAATGAACCGCTATGCCTTCAGTGCCGAATATGCCGCCAACGACTGGACCCTGCGTTCGGAGTATATACACAGCCAGGGGTATGGTTTCGCCAAGTCGCTGTCGAGTGGCAAGGAGACCGACTGCAATATCAACTATGCAGCAGGCGACCAGGCTGATGGTGTATACGCACTCATGATAGCCCCTGTCATCAGCAAGAAGCTGTATGCCAAAGCTCGTTATGACCTCTATCGTCCGCGTGCCGAATGGGGAACTGCGAAGACCAACTACGAGATTGGCGCCAACTACTGGATTGGCAAGAACATAATGATAGCAGCTGAATATGTGCGTGTGAACGACCGTAGCCTCAAAAAGCCCGACTATAACATGGTGGATGTTGAGTTCAACGTGAAGTTCTAAGTATCTATATACAGCAT
>CAKPST010000086.1 GCA_934183355.1 uncultured Prevotella sp. | reverse complement strand
TACTATTTGTATTTATTAATAGGTGTATCAAAAAACATATAATCGAGTAGGAGGAAAACGAAGTAGTTTTCTTCCTATTTTCGTTTGCCGCCGGCTTCTTTCAGATTCCACCTCACGATGGACACCCTTGCCTTTGGCTATGTAATTCCCGCTATTAGGGTTTACTCGGGACTTGCACCCCCCATTAGACAATGCTCGTGCCGAGCATACTGAAAAAAAAGGCTTCCAATCCTTAGCTGGATTGAAAGCCTTTCTTATTTTGTATATTCTAAGATTAGAACTTGTAGTTTACACCGAACTGGATGTTTGTGCCATCGAGGTCGAAACCAAACTTCTTAACCTTGTAGTCGCTTGTACCCTTCTGCTGATAGCCAAGGAAACCAACCTTAGTTACGAAAGCTACATTGTCAGAGAGGTTTACCTTGATGCCCGGCTTGATACCGAACTCATAACCCTCAACGCTATGACCATAGTCCTTGTAGCCTACTGTACCCTCAAGGAAGAGGTCAACGAGCTTGGTTGTGCAGAAGTTGTAACGAGCATAAGGAGCAATCTCAAATGTGTGAGCGCCATCCTCTTCGCCTTCCCATCCTACAGAAAGACCAGCCTCCCAGTTCTTGTTGAACTGATAACCAATCTCAGGAACAAACTTGTAGCTCATCTTTGAGTCAGCATCACCACTCTTCTTAGAAGCGATACCTACACCACCACCTACATAAACCTGAGCGCTTGCGCTGATTGCTACAACCATTGCAGCCATTGACATGAAAAACTTCTTCATAATTCCTTTTAATTTAATAGTGTTTTTTTATTATCCTGAGGGCTTAAGCCGTTGCTGGCATCAGCCCTTTAAACAGTATTGTTATTGTTTTGACGGATGCAAATGTATAACTTTTAAATGAAACTAAATAATATTTTTCCCAAAAAGAACATTTAATGAGGAAAATAAGACTACAAATGTTTGCATAATTGATATAAAACAAGTGATTTATGTCGTAATTATTATAAAAAGAACTATTTATGTCTTATTTCCGGTTTTTTAGTGTTAACTTTGCGTCTATACATTATTAATATAAAAAAACATACCTATATACATATGTCCACAATCAATCCTTTCGCACGTCCACTATATGTGATGGTGAAGCCGGCTGGCTCGCTGTGCAATCTGCGCTGCAAATATTGCTACTACCTTGAGAAGAATGCTCTCTACACCGAGGGTCAGAAGAATCATGTGATGTCCGACCAGATGTTGGAGCGCTTCATCCGTGAGTACATCGAGTCGCAGACCACTCCCTCTGTTCTCTTCTCTTGGCACGGTGGCGAGACGCTGATGCGCCCCATCTCGTTCTACCGACGCGCTCTCGAACTGCAGCGACGCTATGCTGGAGGCAGACAGATAGACAACACTATACAGACCAACGCCACACTCTTGACCGATGAATGGTGTGAGTTCTTCCGCGAAAACAATTTCCTCGTAGGTGTCTCCATTGACGGACCGCAGGAGTTTCACGACGAATATCGCCGCACTGCCACCAATCGCCCTACTTTCCAAAAGGTGATGCAGGGCATCCGTCTGCTCAACAAGCACGGCGTGGAGTGGAACGCACTCGCCGTTGTCAACGACTACAACGCCGACTATCCGCTGGAGTTCTACCACTTCTTCAAGGAGATTGGCTGCCACTACATACAGTTCACGCCCATCGTGGAGCGACGTGTCAGTCGCACTGACGGACTCTCCTTGGCTCCTGGCATGGAGGAGGGCGGCGAACTCATCGACTTCTCCATAACGCCCGAGCAGTGGGGCAACTTCCTCTGCACCATCTTCGACGAGTGGGTGCGCCACGACGTAGGCACATATTTCATACAGCTATTCGACGCCACTCTCGCCAACTGGGTTGGCGTTCAGCCTGGTATCTGCACTCTCGCCAAGGAGTGTGGCCATGCAGGAGTGATGGAGTTCAACGGCGATGTCTACTCATGCGACCACTTTGTCTATCCCGAGCATCGTCTGGGCAACATCAACGACAAGACTATAACAGAGATGATGTATGGCGACAAGCAGCGCGAGTTTGCCCGTCTGAAGCACGATTTGCTGCCGCAGCAGTGTCGCGAATGTCCCGTGGAGTTTGCTTGCCACGGCGAGTGTCCCAAGAATCGTTTCACACGCGACAAGTATGGCAACCCAGGCCTCAACTATCTGTGCTGTGGCTACCGCCAGTTCTTCGAGCATGTGAAGCCGTATATGGACTTCATGAAGGGAGAACTCGCGGCTAAAAGACCACCATCAAATGTGATGAACTTTGTGATGGTGTAGTCTTATTATATAATGATATTTTTTATTGTTGTCTTATTATTGGCTGTGTTGTTTTTCTTTACTAACTTTGCACCCAGTTTTTAATTCCAATTCATCACACAACATGCGCAAACTCCGTACTATAGAGATGCAGCGACTCACCGTCGACGAGTTCCACGAGGCAAACAAACTGCCGCTGATTGTTGTCCTCGACGACGTGCGCTCGCTATACAACGTTGGCTCAGTGTTCCGTTCGGCTGATGCCTTCCGAGTGGAAGCCGTCTACCTTTGCGGCATCACAGCCACCCCACCCCACCCCGAAATACACAAGACAGCACTCGGAGGAGAAGACTCCGTGGATTGGCGCTACTTCAAGACTGCTACAGAGGCTGTCGAAGCTCTGCACCAAGAGGGCGTCACCGTCTACTCCATCGAGCAGGTGGAAGGCTCCACCAAACTCCAAAACCTGCAACTCGACACCAACAAACGCTATGCCGTCGTATTCGGCAACGAGGTGAAGGGAGTACACCAGGAGGTGGTGGACATGTCGGACGGATGCCTCGAAATACCACAGTTCGGCACCAAACACTCGCTCAACGTCAGCGTCACTGCCGGAATGGTGATATGGGAAGTGGCTAAACAGTTCATCGAAAAGCTTAGTAAAGCTTAGCAATAATTATTCAGAATAACTATGGAATCTCACAACATCAGCAAAGTAGAGCTGCGCAACCTCCAGATGGACGACTACGACCAGCTCGCGCGTTCGTTCAAACGCATCTACGGCGACGAGGATGTGTTCTGGACAAAGGCACAAATCAAGAAACTTATAACCATCTTCCCCGAAGGACAGGTGGTTATAATAGTAGACCAAAAGATTGTGGGCTGTGCCCTCTCCATCATCGTCGACTACAACATGGTGAAGGGCGACCACACCTACGCGCAGGTTACGGGCAACGAGACCTTCAACACACACAACGCCAAGGGCAACATCCTATACGGCATCGAGGTGTTTATACATCCCGACTACCGTGGACTGCGCCTAGCACGACGCATGTACGAATACCGCAAAGAACTGTGTGAGAACCTCAATCTCAAGGCTATCATGTTCGGCGGACGCATACCCAACTATCACAAGTATGCCGACAAGATGCGTCCAAAGGAGTATATCGAACGTGTACGCTCGCGCGAGATTTACGACCCAGTGCTGACATTCCAGCTGTCCAACGACTTCCACGTGCGCCGCGTGATGCGCAATTATCTGCCCAACGACGAGGAGTCGAAGCACTGCGCCACACTATTGCAGTGGGACAACATCTACTATCAGCCACCTACCGACTCGTATGTGGAGAAACGCCCAACAGTGCGCATCGGACTTGTACAGTGGCAGATGCGCCCTTACAGTTCGCTCGACGACCTGTTTGAGCAAGTAGAATTCTTCGTCGACTCGGTGAGCGACTACAAGAGCGACTTCATCCTCTTCCCCGAATACTTCAACGCGCCACTCATGGCTAAGTTCAACGATATGGGTGAGGCGCAGTCGATACGCGCCATGGCACAATATACAGAGCTAATACGCGACCGTTTCCGCGAGCTTGCCATCTCCTACAACATCAATATCATCACCGGTTCGATGCCTTATCTCAAGGAAGACAACGCATTATATAACGTCGGTTTCCTCTGCCGACGCGACGGAACGGTGGACATGTACGAGAAGATACACGTGACACCCGACGAGCAGAAGTGCTGGGGACTCTCTGGTGGTTCGCACATACAGACCTTCGACACCGACTGCGGCAAGATAGGCATCGTCATCTGCTACGACGTCGAGTTCCCCGAGCTGTCGCGTCTGATGGCAGACGACGGCATGAAGATTCTCTTCGTTCCATTCATGACCGACACTCAGAATGCCTACTCACGTGTACGTGTATGTGCTCAGGCACGCGCCATCGAGAACGAGTGTTACGTAGCAATAGCCGGAAGCGTGGGCAACCTGCCGCGTGTACACAACATGGACATACAGTATGCCCAGTCAGCAGTGTTCACTCCCTGCGACTTCGCATTCCCCAACGACGGCAAACGAGCCGAGGCTACGCCCAACACCGAGATGATACTCGTGTCGGATGTCGATCTCTCGCTACTCAACGAGCTGCATACATACGGCGCCGTGCGCAACCTACGCGACCGCCGTGGCGACTTGTACAAATTAGAAATGAAAAAGGCAGCCAAATAATATAACTTAATTGGATACTAACTAAAGCTTAGTCAGTCATTAAGCTTTAGTTAGCATCCTAAAGTATCACAACACAGCTGCCGCCGAACGTATTTTGCTCAAGATTTTAGACAAATGAGAGTGTTTATCGTCGCTGGTTTTTATCCAATAAATTGCATTGTACTGGATAAAAACTGGCTTTTTTATCCAGTACAATGCAATTTATTGGATAAAAAGCTGTATATTTGCCATTATTAATGAGTTAATATATAATCAATGGTTCGTTAAAATTTGAGATAACGGCTAAGCGGCTTTACGCTGCCAGCCAAAGAGTTCTTTGATAGTATG
>CAKPST010000085.1 GCA_934183355.1 uncultured Prevotella sp. | reverse complement strand
TTGGTCCCTTCGTCTATCGGTTAGGACGAGAGATTTTCATTCTCTAAAGAGGAGTTCGACTCTCCTAGGGACTACAAAAAATAAAAATAAAAAAAGAATAATAAAAAGAAGATGGCAAATCACAAATCATCACTTAAGAGAATCCGTCAGGACAAGGCTAAGGCTTTGCACAACAGATACTACGCAAAGACGATGCGCAATGCTGTCCGCAAGTTGCGCGCCATGACGGACAAGGAAGAGGCTGTTAAGCTCTATCCTACAGTTCAGAAGATGCTGGACAAGTTGGCTAAGACTAACATCATCCACAAGAACAAGGCTGCAAACTTGAAGTCAAGCTTGTGTCTGCATATCAGCAAGCTCGCGTAAGCAGTTTGCCTGCAAACCCCATACGAAGGTCATAAATCTTACGATTTATGACCTTTTGTTGTATATACACTTCTGACTCACGGTTTTGGACGAAGACACGTATTTTTTAAGGAAATCAGATGTTATATGAAATAAATAATGTATTTTTGCAACTAACAACCAAAACCTCATACACTATGTACAAACTCCTACTATCCATCATTGCCCTCTGCCTCTGCATGGCTATCAACGCCCAAAACCTATTCGTGGGCTCGTACAACATACGCTATCACAATGCCAACGACGACCACAACGGCAATGTGTGGGACAAACGCTGCCAGGTCATCTGCGACCAGGTGAACTTCGAGAACCCCGACATCTTCGGCGCACAGGAGGTGCTGGTCGACCCGCTGCACGACATGCTCAAGCGTCTTGACGGCTACGACTACATCGGCGTGGGACGCGATGACGGCAAGCAAGCTGGCGAATATGCAGCCATCTTCTACAAGAAGGAACGCATACAGCTACTCAGAAACGGCAACTTCTGGCTCAACGAAACTCCCGAAAAACCCGCCTTGGGATGGGATGCTGCATGTATACGCATCTGCACATGGGGCGAGTTCAAGCAGAAGTCGAGTGGCAAGAAGTTCTTCTACTTCAATCTGCACATGGACCACGTGGGCATGGTGGCACGCCGAGAGGCTGCCAAGCTCGTTGTCAAGAAAATCAAGCAGCTTGCCAAGGGCGCTCCCGTGGTGCTCACTGGCGACTTCAACGTCGACCAGACCGACGAGATATACCGCATATTCACAACATCCGGAGTGCTGAAGGACTCGTATGAGTGCGCCCGCATACGCTTTGCCGAGAATGGCACATTCAACGACTTCAACCCCGAATACACCACCCCATCACGCATCGACCACGTATTCGTGTCGCCCCAACTATACGTCGACCGCTACGCCATGCTCACCAATATGTACTGGACACCGCTTGCCACCGAGCAGACCGACAACAAGAGCACACAGGCACCAGGAGAAGTGGCGTTCCGCAAGGCTGTGTTGCGACTGCCCAGCGACCACTACCCCGTATTCGTACATCTCAAACTCGACAAATAATCATTTTTAAACCATATCACTTATGAAAATCAACCACATCAAGGTGTCGGCACTGTTGCTCACTGCCACACTCCTCACCAGCTCATGTGTAGGCTCGTTCTCACTCTTCAATCGCGTAGCCAAGTGGAACAATCACGCCACCAGTTCTAAGTTCCTCAACGAAATTATCTTCATCCTCATATCACCAGCATACGTTGCCTGCACCGTTGTCGACGCCTTGCTGTTCAACACCGTAGAGTTCTGGTCGGGCAGCAACCCGATGGCACACAAGGTGGGCACCACACAAGAAATCACAGGCAAGGACGGACTCATCTATGCAGTCACCACTCTCAGCGACGGCTACGAGGTGAAAAGCCCCAAGGGCGACGTAGTGAAATTCATATACGACAAGAAGACCGACTCATGGTCGCAAGTGCAGGACGGCAAGAAGACTGAGATATTCCGATTCAACCCCGACGGCACCATACAGGCTCACCTGCAGGACGGACGCACCATCAATGTCACTCCCGACGAGGCTGGCGTATTCGAGACACGCATGGCTGTCAACGGAGCCAACTTCTACGCCCTGTCACGATAAGAGACTAAAAAAGGAAATGATATTCTAACAACTATATGCGAAAAGTAATAGGTATAGGCGAAACCGTCCTTGACATCATCTTCAAGGACGGCAAGCCAATAGAGGCTGTGCCCGGAGGCTCCACATTCAACGGCATCGTGTCGCTGGGACGAGCCGGACTGAACGTGACGTTTATGTCGGAGACGGGCAACGACCGTGTAGGCGAGTATGTAAGACATTTTCTTGAGGACAACAACGTCGACGCGTCCAACATCAATGTCTATCCAGAGACCAAGTCGCCCATCTCGCTCGCCTTTCTCGACAAGGATAACAACGCCGACTACATTTTCTACCGCGATGTGCCTCACGACCACATCGACTTCACCTACCCCGACATTCAGCCCGACGACATAGTGGTGTTCGGCTCATTCTATGCCGTCAATCCGGCTCTGCGCCCGCAGGTGGCTGGACTCTTGGACTATGCCCGACAGCGCGGAGCCATCATCTACTATGATGTCAACTTCCGTCCTGCCCACCGCAACGACGTGATGAAGATTACGCCAAACCTCATCGAGAACCTTGAGTATGCCGACATCGTGCGCGGATCTAAGGAAGACTTCGTCGTGCTCTACAAGAAGGACTCTGCCGACCGTGTATATCGTGCCGAGACATCGTTCTACTGCAAGCGATTCATATACACTGACGGCCCTCACCCCGTGACGGTGTTCTCCAACAATGGCTTCCGCAAGGAATATCCCATGCCTGTCACCGAGACAGTGAGCACCATCGGAGCCGGCGACAACTTCAACGCCGGATTCATCTACGGACTCATCAAGTATGGCGTAACTCGCCAGGACATCGAGCAGGGCATCGACGAAGCCACATGGGACAAGCTCATTGAATGTGCCTCGGCTTTCTCTGCCGACTGCTGCAAAGACATCTTCAACTACATATCCAAGGAGTTTGGCAAGCAGCTCGCTGCTGACAACAAATGATTGATCCATCCCATCAGCAACAATACACAAATATACAAACATACACAACAATGAACACTCTTATCACATCATCCATACACTACGTAGGCGTCAACGACCGCCACAAAGACATCTTCGAGGGTCTGTGGCCGCTGCCCTACGGCGTGAGCTACAACTCGTACATCATCGACGACGAGAAGGTGGCGCTCATCGACACCGTTGAGGTGGACTTCTTCACACAGTTCATCGAGAACATACGCTCTGTCATCGGCGACCGCCCCATCGACTACATCATCGTCAACCACGTAGAACCCGACCACAGCGGTTCGCTAGCGCTCATCAAGAAGTATTATCCCAATGCCAAGATAGTGGGCAACAAGAAGACATTTGACATGGTGCGCGGATTCTATAGCGTGGGCGAGAACGACGACGAGATTGTGGAGGTGAAGAATGGCGACACACTGTCGCTCGGCTCACATGAGCTTGCCTTCACCATGGTGCCGATGGTTCACTGGCCCGAGACCATGGTGACACTCGACCAGACCTCTCACGTGCTCTTCTCGGGCGACGCCTTCGGATGCTTCGGCGCATTGCGTGGCGCCTTCATCGACAAGGACATGAACTGCGACATCTACTGGGACGAGATGCGCCGCTACTACTCCAATATCGTGGGCAAGTATGGCGTACCCGTACAGCAGGCTCTCAAGAAGCTCGCAGGCGTGCAGATAGACTACATCTGCTCTACCCACGGCCCCGTATGGCACGAGCACATCAGCCGCGTCATCGCCGAGTACGACCGCATGAGCCGCTATGCCACCGAGCCAGGACTCGTCATCTGCTACGGTTCGATGTATGGCAACACCGAGCGTGCCGCCGAGGTGATAGCCCGAGCCGCGAGTCAGGCTGGCGTCAAGAACATCGTCATGCACGACGTGTCACGTTCCGACCACTCCTACATCCTGAGCGACGTGTTCAAGTACAGCGCCCTCATCGTGGGTGCTCCGACATACAATAACGGACTCTATCCGCAGATGAAGATGCTGCTCAACGAACTCGCCGAGCGTGGCATCAAGAACCACCTCCTGGGCATCTTCGGCTCGTTCACATGGGCTGGTCAGGCTGTCAAGAAGATGGTGGAGTGGAACGACACCAAGCTGAAATTTGAGCTTGTAGGCACTCCGGTAGAGCTGAAGCAGAGCCTCAACAACGAGACAACAGCAGCTTGCGAGGCTCTCGGACAGCAAATGGCAGAGAGACTCTGCAAATAATATATACATATATATTGCCTATATAAATTAAGTTTGGTGAAAATATGTGCCACATCTACCAGGATTGCCACAACTCACTGAACTACAACAATATACACCATGGCAGATGGCTGGCAGATAGACTAAAAACGAGGTTTATCTGCCAGCCATCAGTGTTTATCTGCCAGCATTTTCTCATCTACCATTACTACTAAGGCTTGTTTGCATTGCAAGTAAGGCTTAGTTGCAATGCTAACGAGCCTTAGTTGCACATCAAACAAGCCCAAGTTGCAATGCAAACAAGCCTTAGTTGCAATGCCATAAAAATTTGGCTTGGGAGATGAAGGCGTAATTATGGTAGATAAACCCTTCATTTCGTCTATCTGCCATTCATCTGCCATGCTGTATAACACTGACAATCAGCACCTTGCGCGAATCCTGGCAGATGTGGCACTATATTTCACATAAAAAATTTATATACATGTATAAATATTATTATCGATTTGTATGCTTATTCTGCTTTTCAGGCTGTATTTAGAGCCTTATAACTAACCATAACTTACTATGACCAACTAAATATAAAGCCTTGATTTTCAACACTCTTTGATTTTTAACACTTTCTGAGTGCTTTTTGGCAGTTCCCGATTTTCCACATATTTTTGCAGCGTATTTCT
>CAKPST010000084.1 GCA_934183355.1 uncultured Prevotella sp. | reverse complement strand
TGATGATGAAGGAAAATGGAGTGCCGTATTCCATGGCTTCTTTCAAGGAAATCATGGCAAGCACATACATCGCTAAATTAATTTTCGACAAGTGTCGGAGTATACCGAACCGAAAGTTAATTAGTCATATTGTCAAAGAACTCTTTGGCTGGCAGCGTAAAGCCGCTTAGCCGTTATCTCAAATTTTAACGAACTATTGGTGTATAAGGAATCCTTTTTTTATGCTTTGTCTGGGTTCGCCAAGATTACTCGCCAGTGATAACGCGACGCTCAGCGATACGAGCCTTCTTACCAGTGAGCTTGCGGAGGTAGTAGAGCTTAGCGCGACGTACCTTACCGTACTTGTTGATCTCGATGTTGTCGATGTTCGGAGACTCGATAGGGAAGATACGCTCTACACCTACAGTACCTGACATCTTGCGAACAGTGAAGCGCTTCTTGTCGCCGTGGCCAGAAATCTTGATAACTACACCGCGGTAGAGCTGGATACGCTCCTTAGAACCCTCGATAATTTTGTAAGCGACTGTGATTGTGTCACCAGAACGGAATTCTGGGAACTTCTTGCCGGTTGCAAATGCTTCTTCAGCAACTTTAATTAAATCCATTGTAAATTTTGATAATTAAATTTGTTTTATCGTTCTCGCGCAACATAACTGGGCTACTCTTCTTCCCGTCATCGGTTACGCCGAAAAGCGGGTGCAAAGTTACGACTTTTTCGCCTAACTCACAAATATTTATGACGTTAATAGTTGTTCTTTAGTGTGTTAGGATAAAAATTAATATCTTTGCACTATGAAAAATAAATATACTATGAACAAATCTTGCATAATTCTATCGCTTGCCTCGGCATCGCTCCTTGCCACGTCGTGTGCACAGCGTCAATACACAGTGGCAGACGTGACACGCTCGCGCATACTCATCGACTCGCGCTATGACGCACAGCCCAATCGTGAGGCTGAGGCTTTTCTGGCTCCATACAAGGCTCATGTAGATAGCTTGATGAATCCTGTTATGGGCATGGCAGCATGTGATATGGGGCGCTATCGTCCAGAGAGTCCGCTGTCCAATCTGCTTGCCGACATACTGGTGTGGAGTAGTAAGAAGTTTAATGAGCGTCCAGACTTTGCCGTATACAACATGGGTGGAATACGTGCTACTATCAGTAAGGGTGACGTGACACGTGGCGCTATCCTCGACATAGCACCATTCGAGAACAAGATATGTTTTCTTACGCTCAGCGGCAAGGATGTTTTGGAGCTGTTCGGTGAGATAGCTCGTGTTGGCGGCGAGGGAGTGAGTGGCAGCATACGCCTTGAAATTTCAAAGGACGGACGTCTGCTCTCGGCTGCTATCAACGGCAAAGAGGTTGACCCCAACGCCTCGTATCGTGTAACCACCATCGACTATCTGGCACAGGGCAACGACCATCTTGACGCATTCAAGAAGAAGACCGACTTTGTGTCGCCCCAGAGCGAGGAGAATAACGCACGCTACCTCATTGAGAACTATTTTCAGACAAAGAAGGCTGAGGGTGTAGCTGTTGAGGCTAAGGTGGAAGGAAGAATAAAGATAGTAGAGTAAAAAGAATAAGAATAGAAAAACATATATGACTATGAAGAAGATATTTCTCGCATTGCTCCTCGTCTGTGCCACGCTCACTGTGACTGCACAGAAGACTAAGACGCTGGAGATACTGCACACGAACGATACACACAGTTGCATATTGCCACTCAATCCTAACCTTGCCGACACGCTTGTGGCAGGCAGAGGAGGATTTTTGCGCAGACTGAGCATGATAGAGGCAGAGCGTAAGAAGAATCCCGACTTGCTACTGTTTGACTCAGGCGACTTCTCGCAAGGCTCACCGTTCTACACATTGTTCAAGGGCGATGTAGAGGTGGGACTGATGAATCGCATGGGATATGACGCTGTGACGATAGGCAACCATGAGTTCGACTTCGGACTTGAGAACATGGCACGCCTCTTCAAGCAGGCTACATTCCCCATCGTATGTGCCAACTACGACTTCACAGGCACTCCAGTCGAGGGTCTTGTTAAGCCTTATATCATCATCAAGCGTGCAGGACTGCGCATAGGTGTGTTAGGCATCTGTCCGCAGATGGAGGGACTTGTAGATGCCACAAAGTGCGAGGGAGTGAAGTATCTCGACCCAGTGAAGACTGCCGACGACGTGGCACGCATGCTCAAACATGACAAGCGTTGCGACCTCGTGGTGTGTATCTCTCACCTCGGATGGATGATGCAGCAGAATGTGGGCGACCAGGAGATGGCTGCTGACAACCACGACATTGATGTCATACTTGGTGGTCATTCGCATAGCTACTTCAAGACATTGCAGTATGTGGAGAATGCTGATGGCAAGAAGATTCCGGACGACCAGAATGGCAAGAATGCTATATTTGTGGGAAAACTGGAAGTGAAATTAACGAAATAATTAACGCTTGAATTAACGACTGAAATTAACGGACAATTAACGGGCATTAATGACAAAAATAATAAACTTGTCGTTAATGCCCGTTAATTGTCCGTTAATTTCAGTCGTTAATTTCAGTCGTTAATTTCAGTCGTTAATTTCAGTCGTTAATTTCAGTCGTTAATTTCAGTCGTTAATTTCAGTCGTTAATTAAAGTTGTTAATGCTTCTATTAGAATATAACAAGACCGAGTATTCCGCAGATGAGCATCACGAGTATCGGGTTGGTTTTGCGGAATCGTGTGAAATAGAACGTAGCTGCAAACAATGCCACGCTTATGGCGAAGTAGGTGGGGTCGGCAACTGGGTCGCCGAAATTCTCCTTGTTCATAAGTAGCACGGCAGCCGCCGCAATGAGTCCGATGATGGCAGGACGTAGACCCGAGAAGATGTCCTTGACAATTTTAGAGTCCTTGTGAGTGGTGAGATAGTGCGAGATGGAAATCATGATGATAAATGGCAACCACACTATAGACAACGACGCAAGAATAGAGCCGAGCACGGCAGCCCATTCGGGATAGCCATGGTTTAGTACAGCCACATAGCCAGCATAGGTGGCAGCGTTGATGCCAATAGGACCAGGAGTAGACTGACTTATGGCAACTATATCTGTAAACTCGGCACGTGTCATCCAGTGGTTTCTCATCACCACCTCATTATATATTAGTGACAGCATGGCATAGCCACCGCCAAAGTTGAACGTGCCTATCTTGGTGAAGACAATAAACAGTTTGAGGAAAATCATAATCTATTATATATCTTATTTCTTTTTAAACTCTCCGTATAGCCTTCCGCAAATGCCGGCAGCCACGATAATCCATATTGGTGAAACGCCATGAGCAGTGCTTCCGCTGCCAAATATAGGCAACGATATGAGCAGACAGCACACTATGGGAATCCACACGTTGTTCCATCCGATGTTGGCAGTCTTAGCCATCTTGAACACTGGAGCAGCAATTAGAGCCACTACAGCAGGACGCACACCCTTGAAAAACTTCTCTACCCAAGGATTGTCCTTGAAGTTGTGAAAACACATGGCAATGACAAGAATGGCGATGATGGATGGCAAGGCAATGCCAATGGCTCCAACAATTCCGCCCCACACGCCACGCAGCTTGTAGCCGATATGGCTTGCCATGTCAATGGCAAAAATACCCGGTGTGGTCTGCGCCACAACCATTATGTCCATAAATTCCTGCTTGTCCATCCACTTATGATTGTCGACAAACTCCTTCTCCATGATGGGTATCATGGCATAGCCGCCGCCAAGAGTGAAGGCACCAATCTTGTTGCAGGTGAGAAAAAAATCCAGTAACATACTTTTCTCTTTCTAATGCTTATTATATAAATATGTGTTACAAATACTCTCTTTGGGGTGCAAAGTTACAGCAACTTAATCAAAGAGCGTCATTTTATGTTGCTTTTCTCGTATATTTTGCCTAATTTTGTAGCTATGAATATGTTGAAACGCTATATAGTCTGGCTCCGCCGTATGTCCCACAGCCGTGGCTTTGGGGTGCAGTCGCCGTCTGCCTACCGTTTCATACGCTATGTTCTGTGCGAGCACTATCCCTATTATGGCTACGCTGAGTTGCGCCGCGAATACCCCTCGCTGCCGTGGCTTGTGCGCAAACGCATGGAGTTGTATTTTCGTATAGCCAACTATCGTCAAGCCAACTGCCTGATAAGCAATGGCGACGACACACCGCTACTAATGTCGTATGTAGGACGCGGATGCCGTCGTACACGTATTGTGGCTGAGATGGAGCGCAAAGAGGGTAGGGTGGAGATAGCCCGTGTGTGTCCAAAGGAAGGAAGCGAGGCTCTGCTTGACCGTCTGTTGGATTATACCGACAGCAACTCAATAATTGTTATTGAGGACATCGCCGAGGACAAGACGGCGCAACGCATGTGGCAGCGACTGCTTGACAGTAAGAAAGTGAGCGTCAGCTACGATCTATACTGGGTAGGAGTGGCGTTCTTTGACATCGAAAGATATAAAACAAACTACATCGTTAACTTCTGACATGAAACTCTATACCAAATCTGGCGACTGCGGTATGACCTCGCTCGTTGGCGGCAAGCGTGTGTCTAAGACCGACATTCGTATCTGTGCTTGTGGTGACATCGACGAACTCAATGCCCACATAGGACTTCTGCAATCCTTGACGGGCGACAAATACACGTCGCAACTCACCCTCATACAAGTCCTACTATTTAATATAGGCACCGTCCTCTCCACATCATCAATGGGTAGCATCAACCCACAAGACATCACAAACATAGAGCATGAGATAGATAGTCTGCAAGATTCCACACCACAGCCAGGCACCTTTGTGCTGCCTGGAGGCAGCATGGCAGCAGCCCAGTCGCACGTATGTCGCACAGTATGCCGACGAGCAGAGCGTAGTGTGGTGGAATTGTCAGCCGAGCATGACGTAGACCCCTTAATACTCGAATATCTCAACCGCTTGAGCGACTATTTCTTTGTTCTCGCCCTAAATTTAAACTTTATTGATAATATAGCCGAAAAAAAGTTATATATTCCTTGCAAATAACATAAAAATTACTATTTTTGCAGCCGAAAGACGGGGCATGGCTGTTAATGACGTGCAGCAGCCTTAAGAACTAAGCCCGTTGGAAAAACATTTTGTAGAACAGATTAAAAAACTTACGACTATGTATTGGACACTTGAATTAGCTTCTAAATTGGAAGACGCCCCTTGGCCAGCAACTAAAGACGAACTCAT
>CAKPST010000083.1 GCA_934183355.1 uncultured Prevotella sp. | reverse complement strand
GTCTTTGACGAACAGATGAAGTTGCGAAGTTCTCAGAATGTCAAAACCAAAGCGTCAGTAACGCCTTTATGTATATAGGTCTCCCATTTTGACAGGGCTGCATAAGTCCTGCCAATGGGTTGACAAATGCAAATTTAGCGTTTTTCTCTTTATACTACAAATTTTAATGTTCGATAATTTGCTAATATTTATATTTTGAATTATCTTTGCCACATGAATATTGAATTTGCCAAGGAATATCTGCATGACTTGTTTTTCAAAGGCAAGACAAGTGACAAGAAGCACCGCTTTCAGCCGGAAGTTGTACGAAGTTATCAGAAGGCTGTTGTTACACTTGCCAATGCCAAGTGTATAGAGGATTTGTTTGTTTTTAAATCATTAAACTATGAAGTTCTTGTTGGTGACAAAAAAGGCATATCTTCTGTTAGGTGTGGCAAACAGTATCGTTTGGAATTCATCGTCAAGAATAATACGGATGACATATCAATAAAAGTATGTCGTTTGTTAGATATTAGTAATCATTATAAGTGAATAATATTTGGTATGGAAAATACAAAGACATATAGTATGGATTATTTGGTGCCTTCTTCCCCTGTCCATCCTGGTGAGATAGTGAAGGATGAGCTTGAGGTACGTGGAATTTCTCAGCGTAAATTCGCTTCGATTATAGGCTGTTCTTACACAGTCTTTAATGAGATTCTTAATAGCAAGCGTCCTATAACCACTGATTATGCTTTGCGCATAGAGGCAGCTCTTGGTATCAAGGCTTATATGCTTGTGAATATGCAGAGTGAATATAACCTTCAAACTGCCAGACAAGACTCTCATTTGTCTATAATCTTGAGCAAGATACGGTCGGCTGCTGCAATTTTATGATATGTAGAAAAAATCCAAAGCGGATGCGAAGCACTCACAGAAGTGCGGCGCATCCACTTTTTGTATATTAATATGTACATGCGTTCCTAATATATGTCTATTTCTATGCTTTTGCAACAGGGTTGCACTTCTTATTTCTTATCTTTGCAACTGATTTTTATTTGCTTAATAATAAACACTTAATAAAGTATGCTAAGACGAATATCTTTTTACTTATTATCATTAGTCTTCGTGGCGGGAATGGTCGCTTGCGGAGGCAAGTTGCATGACCATCTCGACCACGATCATGACCATGAGCATGCCGAGGAAACCGAGCATCACGACCATGATGCCGAAGAGGCTGGTCTGGACGCCGAGGATGCAGGCCATGGTGCCAAAGGAGCGCACGCCGACGAGATAATACTCTCGGTAGAGAAAGCACGCGCCGCCGGCGTTAAGGTAGAAGAGATAAAGCCTGGCATGTTTCATGGTGTGATACATACCAGTGGCAAGGTGATGTCGGCATCGTGCGACGAGACAGCCGTTGTTGCTACAATTAGCGGACGCGTACAGTACAAGAACCATGTGAGCGAGGGACTGAAGGTGGCTGCCGGAACAACGCTCTTCTCTATCACATCAGCCGGTATGCAGATGGCTGACGGCGACCCAGTGCAGCGTGCACGAATAGACTACGAACGTGCCGAACGCGACTATACTCGTGCCAAGATACTTATCAAGGACAAGATAATAAGCGAAAAAGACCTTGCTGTGGCAAAGGCGGAATATGAAGCTGCCAATCTCACATACACTAGTATGCAGCATACACGCAGTGAGGGTGGAGTAGCGGTGACAGCTCCACGTGGTGGCTATGTGAAGCAATGTATGGTCAATGGTGGCGACTATGTAGAAGCAGGTCAGACCCTTGCTGTCATAACACAGAACAAGCATCTCTATCTGCGTGCTGAGATAGCCGAGCGTCATTTCAACGAGCTCAACAAGATACGTTGTGCCAAGTTCCGCACCAGCTACAGCAATCGTCTCTATGACATCACCGACATGGGTGGACATATCCAGTCGTATGGCCGTTCGGCAGAAGTCAACAATTCGTATATTCCAGTTATTTTTGAGTTCAATAATACTGGCGATGTGGTGCAAGGCTCATACGCCGAAATCTACCTCATTACTCAAGACCGTCCTAATGTCATCACATTGCCGCTTACAGCCTTAACTGAGGAGCAAGGCATCCACTTTGTATATATCCAAGTGGACGCCGAAGGCTATCGCAAGCAGGAAGTGACACTCGGCGAAAGTGACGGCGAGCGTGTGGAGATACTTACGGGAGTGAAGCAAGGCGACCGCGTTGTGACAAAGGGTGCAGTACAAGTAAAGCTGGCTTCAGCCGCCAACGCCATTCCAGCGCATAACCATAATCATTAATCATTATGCTGAATAAGATAATACGCTTCTCGCTTGAGAACAGAATACTTGTGTTGGTGGCGTCGATGCTGCTTGTTATTGCCGGCTTGTATTCCACCAGCAAGACCGATGTCGACGTCTTCCCCGACCTCAATGCGCCAACCGTAGTAATCATGACTGAAGCCGGCGGCATGGCAACCGAGGAGGTGGAACAACTCGTTACATTCCCTATTGAGACCGCCGTCAACGGCAGTACTGGTGTGCGTCGAGTGCGCTCTCAGTCCACCAATGGTTTCTCTGTAGTGTGGGTGGAGTTCGATTGGGGCACCGACATATATCTCGACCGCCAGATAGTAAGTGAGAAACTTGCCGCTATAGGCGATCAGATGCCAGCCGGTGTGAGTGCTCCAGTGCTCGGTCCGCAGTCGTCCATACTTGGCGAGGTGCTCATAGTTAGCCTTACAAGCAAGCACACCTCGCAGCAAGACCTACGCACATACGCCTATTGGGTGATACGTCCTCGACTGCTTTCCACCGGTGGCGTGGCTCAGGTCAGTGTGCATGGTGGCGACATTAAGGAGTATCAGATACTCGTAAGTCCAGGTAAGATGAAGCACTTCGGTGTTTCGCTGTCCGACATCATGGCGTGTACACGTGGCATGAACGTCAACACCAATGGTGGAGTGCGCTATAAGTATGGCAACGAATACATCATTCGTGGCATAACATCCACCAATGATGTAGAGAAATTAGGCACGTGCATCGTCAAGAAGAACGGCGAGAGCGTCATCACTCTCGCCGACGTTGCCGACATAAAGGTAGGCAACCAGTCGCCCAAGCTTGGCGTTGGCAGCGAACGAGCACATCCTGCCGTGCTTCTCACCGTGACAAAGCAGCCCAACACCAGCACCATCGACCTCACCAAGCACCTTGACATTGCCCTCGAAGACCTTCATAAAACTCTGCCCGAGGATGTACATATCTCAACAAATATCTTCCGTCAGGCCGATTTCATCGAAAGTAGCATTGACAATGTGCAGAAGTCGCTCATCGAGGGTGCCATCTTTGTTGTGATAATCTTGATGCTCTTCCTTGCCAACGTGCGCACGACAGTCATATCGCTCGTCACCATACCCCTCTCGTTCCTCGTAGCGATGATAGTGCTCAACGCCCTTGGCATCAGCATCAACACAATGACACTTGGCGGACTTGCTATTGCCATCGGTTCGCTTGTTGATGATGCCATCGTTGATGTGGAGAACGTATACAAGCACATCCGCCAAAATCGCGCATTGCCCGAGGCTGAGCGCGTACCAATCATCGAGCTTGTGTATAACGCATCACGCGAAGTGCGTATGCCTATACTCAATTCTACGTTGATAATAGTAGTGAGTTTTGCCCCACTGTTCTTCCTCAGTGGCATGGAAGGTCGTATGTTGATACCTCTCGGTATAGCCTTTGTCACCGCCCTCTTTGCCTCGACTCTCGTAGCACTCACGCTTACTCCCGTGCTTTGTAGCTATCTGCTAGGCAAGAGCAAGGGCGAGATGCCGAAGGAAGCCTTCGTTGCTGTATGGTTGAAGAAGTATTACGAGCGTGCGCTGCTGTGGGTACTTGCCAATACACGCAAGGTGATAATAGGTACAGCCACATTGTTCGTTGCAGCCATAGGTGTATTCTTCTGCTTAGGCAGCAGTTTCTTGCCAAAGTTCAACGAGGGTTCGTTCACTATCAACATATCCTCGCTGCCTGGTATATCCCTCGAAGAGAGCGATTCCATCGGCGCACGTGCCGAGCGTCTGCTCCTTCAGGTGCCCGAAATAAAGACCGTGGCTCGCAAGACTGGACGTGCCGAACTCGACGAGCATGCCCTCGGTGTAAACGTCAGTGAGATAGAAGCTCCGTTTGAGTTGAAAGACCGCAGTCATGAGGAAGTTCTCAACGACGTGCGCAAGCGTCTCTCCGTGCTTGCTGGAGCCAACATCGAGATAGGTCAGCCCATCTCTCACCGTATCGACGCAATGCTCTCTGGCACTCAGGCAAGCATCGCCATCAAGCTGTTCGGCACCGACCTCAACCGTATGTTCACCATAGGCAATCAGATAAAGAGCGCCTGTCAGGACATCGACGGCATTGCCGACCTCAACGTGGAGCAGCAGATAGAGCGCCCCGATCTGAAGATAGTGCCGCGTCGTGAGTTGCTCGTGCGCAACGGCATCACCCTACCCGAGTTCAACGAGTTCCTTGCCGTCAACCTTGCTGGCGAGACCGTGTCGCAGGTTTACGAAGCCGGACGCGCATTCAATCTCGTTGTGAAAGCCGATAAGTATGACGAGATAAGCGACCTCATCATCGACACGCAAGACGGACGCAAGGTTCCCTTGAGCGACGTAGCCGACATCATATCGAGCGCCGGTCCAAACACCATCAATCGTGAGAACGTGCAGCGCAAGATAGTTATCTCAGCCAACACCAGCGGCAGAGCATTGAGCGACGTCGTGGCAGACATCAAGCAAGCCGTAGGCGAGAAAGTGCAGTTGCCCGAGGGCTATCACATAGAGTACGGAGGTCAGTTTGAGAGTCAGGAGAGCGCCAGTCGCGTGCTCTATCTCACCTGCATCCTCGCCATCGTTGTCATCTTCTGCCTCCTCTTTATGCAGTTTCGCAACGCCATGGAGGCAGGTGTCATACTCCTCAACCTTCCCTTGGCGCTCATCGGTGGCATCTTCGCCATAGTGCTGACCACGGGCGAGGTGAGCATACCAGCCGTCATCGGATTCATTTCGCTCTTCGGCATCGCCACGCGCAATGGAATGCTGCTCATCACCGAGTACAAGCGTCTGCGCACCGAGGAAGACAAGACCATTCGCGAAGCCATTATCGAAGGCTCGCTCTCGCGTCTCAACCCTATCCTTATGACTGCTCTCACCTCAGCTCTCGCCCTCGTGCCGTTGGCACTTGGCGGAGATTTGCCCGGCAACGAAATACAGTCGCCCATGGCAAAGGTGATTCTCGGCGGACTCATCAGCTCAACATTACTCAACGCATTCATCGTACCTATCATATATGAAAAGATATC
>CAKPST010000082.1 GCA_934183355.1 uncultured Prevotella sp. | reverse complement strand
GTTTCTCGTTAAGACAGAACACTCATATCTATACTGATATTCAGATGGTTATGAAATAGCAAAATAGACTTGCGAAGATATTAAAACCGTCGCCCCAACCATACCAACTCATCACCTTGGCGTTCTTTACTGTTATGGAGTCGGAACCTCCAATAGGCAACTGAGTAGTAATTGGGCCATCGATAAGTACATTCTTAGAATATCTCACCATTATGCCCTCATGGTGTCCGGGCATCACAATGCCGTGTCCAAGAATCTTGACATCACGTGAACCATAGGTAGAGAGCCAACCTTTTATTACGGCTCCATTGTCAATGAAGACCGTCTTGCCTGATGGAATGTGGATAGAGTCGCCATTGAAGTCGTGCACTCCCGGACCGAAGTACATCAAGTTCTTCTTCTTAACCTTCGGCTTTTCGAGGATGTTGTCGGCAAAGAGCTGCAGGTTATGATATATGTTGCCGTTTATCTCTACAGAGATATAGCGTGGACGGTCGAGCGAGAACGTCAGCGTATTGCCGTCCTGCTTAGCCTCTATCCCATAGGAATTGGGGCGTATCTTGAAGCTCTTGATGTCCTGGGCAAGGCTCTTGACCTGCACCTCAACCTTCCCTCCAAATTCAAACTTAGCCACCGATGTTACCTCCACGTTATGCTTGGCATCAGCCACACGGTCTACCTTAAAGGCATAAGTGTCAATGCTTTGCCATTCGCCGTCATTGGTTCGTGCTTTTACCTCAAAGTCGTGCTTAAGCTCAATGCCCGTTGGTGCCTTGGATGCAATAATGCGATCGGCTGCCGACATGTATAGAGTGGCAAGACAGAACGCCATTGTTGTAAATAGTCTGTTCATATATATACTTTTGTTTATTGAAATGTATAATGTTTATGCTTTTTTGTTTATGTTCATATATAATACGTATGAGTGGCATATTTTCTTATATAATACACAGATATTCTTTTAAGTATTTGTGTTATGTCAGTCGTATTATAATCAAAACAGATAACAGAAAACCAATAATTATGAAACAAAGAATAATATATGTAGCGGTGTTATTGCTGGCTATATGCTCAAGTTCACCAGCTAAGAAGAAGGCAGAAGCCCCTGAGATAGTCAAGCTCAAGGGCAAGATAGAAAACGTAATGGCTAAGGTGGATGCGCAGCCCGACTGGCTCTACTCGCGCCTACAGATGTATTGGAACACGCATGCTACAGATGTCTTCGTCAATGGCGAGGCTTTTGCCAAGCCGGGTGGAGATCGTGCCAAGGAGCCTACGGTGAAATATAATGGTACTCGTGGAATGGAGTCGCAGTACAACCGACCAAAACTCGAAAACATTATGCCTTATGACGACGACGAGCTGGGTAACGTTACGTACATCAACAAGGCTACGGGAGTCATGGAGAAGGCTCATCCCTCAAAGACTGGTTGCAACATAGCCAGCGTCAACCGTCAGATTGTTGGCATTGCACGTGATGCCGCCCGTGTCTATGCCGCAACAGGAGATATTAGATATGGCCGTATGGCTGCCAAGGTGCTGGATGTCTATATGAAGGGCATTGCCTACCGTAATGTGCCTACCGACTTAAACCATGGTCATCAGCAGACGCTTGTGGGTATGACTACATTCGAGGTGATACATGAGGATGTCATCAATGAGTTGACTCAGATGTATCCTCTCGTCAAAGACCTCCTTAAGGATGACCAGTCTGTCATTGAGGCGGGCTTTAAGAAGTGGGCAGAGAACATCATCGCCAACGGTGTGCCTCACAACAACTGGAACCTCTTTCAAGCCGACTTCATCGTAAAGATTGCTCTTGTCTTGCAGGACAACAATGTCTACGCCGATGGCAAGGGCAAACAATACTATCTCGATTACGTTGTCAATCAGAACAGCATACGTCAATGGAGCATGAACAAGCTCATTGACTTCGGCTTTGATGCCAATGCCAAGACATGGTATGAGTCGCCTGGCTACAGCACAACAGTGCTTGGCACAATATGCGACTTTGCCAACATGCTCGACGAAAAGGCTGGCATCGACCTCTTCAAGATGCGCCCCATCTTGATAGACGGAGTTAAGACCTCAGCAGAATATCTCTTCCCCAACCGTATGATTGCAGGCTTTGGCGATACCCATCCGGGTTATCTCAACCAGGGCGGCATCAACAACATCCTTAAGTATGCCACACGTCATAAGGACAAGGCTCTCGTTTCGGACATGAATCTCTTTAAGAGTGCGGTAGATGCCCACGCTCCTCAGTCGGCTATAGAGCGTTATACAAGCTCTATGTTCTATGCCCCCAATGTGTCATGGATAGCCATGCGCACGGGTATGAACAAGCAGCACGACCTCATGGCTTCCATCAATGGCAGCCTTGGCAATCATGCTCATGCCAACGGAATATCCTTGGAACTTTATGGCAAGGGATATGTACTCGGTCCAGATGCTGGTATAGGCAAGTTTATGTACAGCGGACTCGATTATCTGGAGTATTATTCGCAGATGCCTGCCCACAATACAGTTGTTGTAGACGGCGTGTCGAGCTATCCCGTTATGATGTCGCAGCATGCCTTTAAGGTGATAGCCTCATATCCGGAGGTGTCAAATGAGCAACCCGCAAGCAAGAAGTTGTCCGAGCAGAAGGAACGTATGACATACGCAACCGTTAGCTTCATCGAGCCTGAGACACAAGCTCTTCAACAGCGCACTACTGCTATTGTCAAGACATCCGATAAGGGTGGCTACTACATTGACGTGTTCCGCAGCAAGAAACAGGAAGGTGGCGACAAGACTCACGACTACTTCTATCACAACCTTGGTCAGCAGATGCAGGTAGTTGATGCCGCCACAGACAAGCCTCTCGACATGAAGCCTACCGAAGAGCTTGCTTTCGCCGGTGGACATCTCTATGCCTACTCTTATATATATAATAAGGAGAGCGCAGAGATGCAAGGCAGCATCAAGAGCCAGTTTGTTACACGTATTGAGGACGACAAGGTGGTTGAGGCTATGGACGGACAGCGCGAGATAACTATGACAATGTGGATGAAGGCAGACGCAGACCGCACCATCTTCAAGGCTCTATCGCCTGCCAATCTCGAATACGAGCGTATGCCCAACCAGCCATACAATATAGAGAAGCAGCCCGTCCTTACTTTCGTGGCACGTCAGAAGGGCGAGGCTTGGAATCATCCTTTCGTATGTGTCTACGAGCCAAGCTCTGACACCGAGCCGGGTGACATCGCATCGGTCGACTACTTCGAGCCAAGCGAGAAGGGTGCTGTTGGCATCATCGTCAAACTTAAGAATGGAACCGAGCAGCGTATCGTATGCTTGGAGAATGGAAAGGTAGAAACCAAATAAAAAGAAACACTTATGAATAATATATATAACTTTATCCGCCGCTGCTCGCTTGTGTGCTCATTGCTTATGGCAGCGTTGTCGGGCAATGCACAAGAGTCGTTGCAGTCGCCCGATGGCAAGTACACCTTTGTCTTTGCCAATAAGAAAGGTCAGCTCACCTACACCCTCTCTTATAGCGACAAGACTGTTGTAGAGGAGGGCGAGCTTGGTGTCAACATCGACAACCACCTTGTAGAGTCGGCTATGGGCATACCAGTCGACACCAACCGTGTATGGACTAAGGGAATGGAAGTGCTAAAAGTATCTCGCCGAACCGAAGACAACACATGGCGCCCGATATATGGAGAATACGCCCAGATACGCGACCACTATAATGAGATGACCATCCATCTGATGAAGGGTGGCAACCACGACAACAGCGGCAATGGCTACGACAAGCGCCAGCAGTATCTCTTCGACATCATCGTACGTGCCTATGATGAGGGTGTTGCCGTGCGCTACCACTTCCCCGAGGCTACAAACGGGTTGTTTATGCACATCACCGACGACCTCACATCCTTCACTTTCGCTCCAGGTGCAGAGGCTTGGCACTTTGCTTGGGCACAGTCGCATGCCGAACGTGTGCCACTGCTCAAGAGCAATCCAGCTTGGCGCGAAAAGGCAGAGCGTCCCTTGACGCTTCGTCTTGCCAACGGTATGTATGCCGCAATAGGCGAAGCAGCACTCAGCGACTTTGTTCGTGGCAAACTACAACTTGTTGATGACAATAAGCTACAGATGTCAATGTACGATTCTGCCGATATTATCACCGCCTACGACATGCCGTGGCGATATATAATGGTGGGTGAGAAGCCTACAGACCTTATCAACAACAAGCAGATGGTGCTCAACCTCAATGCCCCGTGTCAGATAGAGGACACCAGTTGGATTCGTCCTGGCAAGGCTTTCCGTGTGTGTCGCTTGGATATGAAGACGGCAATGGAGGCAGTCGACTTCTGTGTCGACCGTGGCTTGCAGTACATCGAGCTTGATGCTGGATGGTATGGACCAGAGATGAAGATGAGTTCGTCGGCACTTAAAGTTGCAGACAACCGCGACTTCGACATGCCCAAGCTATGCCAGTATGCCAAGAGCAAGGGCATCGGCGTATGGGTTTATGTCAATCAGCGTGCTCTGTATCAAGATCTCGACCGCATACTGCCGCTATATAACAAGTGGGGCATCAGCGGCATCAAGTTTGGTTTTGTTCAGATAGGTTCGCAGGAGTGGACCACATGGCTACATAATGCCGTGCGCAAGTGTGCCGACCACCACATCATGGTAGACATCCACGACGAGTATCGTCCTACTGGTTGGAGCCGCACCTATCCCAACCTGATGACACAGGAGGGTATAGGCGGCAATGAGGAGATGCCTGATGCCGAGCACAACACCGTGCTTCCCTTCACACGTTTCCTCTGCGGTCCTGCCGACTACACCCCATGCTATTTCAATGGCAGAGTGAAGAACACCAAGGCACACCAGTTGGCTATGCCCGTAGTGTATTACAGTCCAATAACCTTCCTCTATTGGTACGACTTGCCCAATGTCTACAAGGGCGAGGCAGAGCTCGACTTCTGGAAACATTGTCCTACAGTATGGGATGAGAGCAAGGCACTTGAGGGCGAGATAGGCAAGTATATCGTTCAAGCTCGTCGTTCGGGCAACGATTGGTTTGTTGGCGCAATGAATGGTTTGCAGCCACGCGACATAACTATCAACACTGCCGACTTCCTTCAGAAGGGCAAGCGCTATCGTATGGAAGTTTACAACGACGACCCTTCGCTCAATACACGCACCAAGGTGTCGTCTACCATCATGAACATCAAGGCTGGCAAGACCCTCCGTCTGCACCTGCAGCCATCGGGCGGTGCGGCTTTGCGCTTCGTTTTAGTGGACAAATAACCCTATTAAAATCATATAGCGTTAGCGATTTAATAACGCAAAATATGCTTGAAGTGGGGCGGTAACTATGT
>CAKPST010000081.1 GCA_934183355.1 uncultured Prevotella sp. | reverse complement strand
TGAAGTATGTCGCCCATAAGCTTAGTATCGAAGAAAGCCATAGGTAGACGAAATAGCTTTATAAAGAAATCAGAAACAAGCGAAAGGTTTATTCTCATGCTGATATGTAGTAATAATAACCGTCGTACAAAGTCAAGAGCGGTTCTACTTACTGTAAGCATTAGCTGTCCAAGCAATACTAACCAAACAAAGCCTATGTCTTTATTACGTATACCTGTATCAACAATGGTCTGGGTTAGAAAAGGTAGTATGAGTTGGAGTAGGCAACCAACTATTAATCCGAGAAGTATCTGTACGAAATACTTACGATAATTTTTGATGTAATTATATAAGAAATGGAATGAGCGACATTCGTCGCCCTTTCCATATTTCTTTTCATTCTTTTTAAAATCTGGCGTTGGTTGTAAAAACATCGCTACACCTTTTTCTTTTCCACCAGATATGGTGCTTATCCAATGTTCAAATAGTTGTTCCTCGTTATATGAAATAAGACCTTTTGCAGGGTCTGCAATTTGGAAGTCCCCATTTCTTTTGACATTGTATAATACCACAAAGTGTGTTTGGTTCCAATGCAATATGCATGGTAGCGGTGCCTTACGAAGCATATCTGTGGTGACATTTCCGCATACGGTGTGCAGTCCCAACTGTCCGGCAGCCTCGCTAATGCCAAGCAACGACACCCCTTGACGAGTGACGAAGCATAGTTCTGACAGTTCGTCGAGTGTATACTCACGACCGTAGTAGCGACATATCATCTGTAGACATGTTACTCCACACTGCATGGCATCATGCTGATGGGAAAAAGAGAAAGAAAAAGAGGTCATAATCCTGTTATTATAAAATGCCTGTCTACTAAACTTTTAAGATGTTCGATCCTTTTGGTGCATCAAGTTCTATAGACTTATGCTCTATCTTTCTACCGAAATCAAAATCATACGACAGCTTGACATATATAATTCTTCCCAATATATCCGAAAAGTCCTTTTGATTGAACCGGTATACTCCGAAATCAAAATGTTTTTTGCTGTATGGGTGTTTCTCAAACATTCTGCTACATCCCAACTCAACAAACAATGCCTTATGCTTCCAATTTGCCACCACCCCATAGTTACATTTCTTTTCTGTATAGCAAGGCGAATATGTAAGATATTTCATTGCAGGAGAATACCATCCTGTGAAAGAAAAATTCTTATAATAGTATATAGCAGAAAGGTTGTATACGAATTGATTAAGAGATGCAGAATTAATACCTGTAGATTTCTGGTAATCATTCTCCAGTCCTAAAGTGACGCTAAGCGACTTTTTTAATAATGTCATGCTGATTTGCATTCCTGTGCTAAGCGTATGGTAATCACCATTATTGATAGCCGTTTGTACCAAGTCGGTATCATCATAATAATAATGCTCCTTATACATATTATAGAAACCATTATGTTGCATAAAGAACAAAATGTTTACAGGTTTTACATTCAACCTATATGAAGCGCCAATGGTTTCCAAAGAGAAAGTCTTCAAATCTTTATTACCTTTCTTCACTTCATATTGATTTATGCGTTGAACAGCACTATTCATATACGAAATGTCAGGCGCATTATTTCCACCATAAAAATAGAAAGATATATTATTATGTTCATCAATAGCATAGTTGGCATTTACACCAGGTCGAAACCACAATTTGGTATTCCGGTTGCCACTATTGATTTTATAGCTGTTCAAATCCACTCCTGCTTGAAAATAGACCGTAAGTTTCTTAAAGAACTGATGATGATATATAAGCCACGACATCAAATCATAATTGTTCATAGACTGAGTATCGACAATGCTTTTACCATAGGCGGTTGACGATTTTTGCCAAATAAACGCAACAGGAATTGTGATACCATTACTATTGTTGAAAGTCGCATCATAGGTCAACATGGCATCAATTCCATATTTATTTTCTTTAGCGTAATTGTTTATTGGCTCCATCAAAGTCCCTTCAGCATACATGCGGTCATAAGTGTTACGCCCATAACTAAAACTGAAATTACCCTTCAGAGTCTGTTTGTCATTAAGCTTTGTATAAAAATTAGGGACTATAGTAGCAGCAAAATCCTTACCACTTTTTTCAGTCTGAACTGAATTTTCGGGATATATATTATCTGAATATGATGTGAGACTATTAGAACTTAACTTATTTCGGCTTTGCTGCAGCGACAGCTGAGTTTGAAATACAGATTTCTTAGTTGTCATAATGGCTCGCATCAAGGCATAATAAGAGCTGTTTTTCGTAAAACGGTTTAGCGGTGACTCATATTTCGTAAAGCTCTGATTGATAGAATACATTTCTTCAGATTCCATTCCCTTTGCATGGTCATGCTGATAGTCTGTACCGATTTGAACCGTATAGTTCACCTTCTTGTGGTCTATACTAACTATAGCCTTATAGTCACCTTTCTCATTGAGAAAACTTGTTTCTGTACGAACATCAACATAGCCTCCTGACTCATATTTGCGTATAATGAAATTCACTACATTTTCCTCATTTGGGAACTTGTCGGTAGCATTGCTGTAATATTCCACTCGTATGACATCTTTGGGTCTGATATTTTTTATCTCGTCAATTGTAGACGGCATACCATCCTTATATATAGCAAGTTTCCTTTTATCTCTACTTTCCACACTACCACTAACTCTGTCTACAGACAATTGTGGTATCATCAAATTATACAACAAGTTAACACCTGAATTTGCAGCATTCTTCTGTTGCTGCGTAGGCATATATGTGGTATGGTCAGGATGCATATTTACATTATTAGCCTCCACCCTAACTTCTTTCAGATTCACTTCTTTGTGTATAGAGTCTTCCTGTGCCTTAACAGACAAAGTGCGAAACAATGCCAACAATATAAAAAACGATATTTTTTTCATAACTAACATTTTTTATTTTGTTTATAAGAATGATAATACTTTAGCAGAACCCTATTCAGACCTTCGTAGTTGTTTGTTTTGTATAAAGAGCACAAATCTTCATTCTTACAATTGCTCTCATTAGCCATTAATCTTTTACGTGCACAATCGTTTGAACAAATTGGTAACAATGGACATTTTTCGCAGTTGCTGTCTAAAACATGTGAGCCTCTCATCATATAGCTCGTCAACAAGTCTTTTGCCTGTCCAGGTCTGCCATCAATATATCCGACAATCCTCTCAGCTACACCTACATCCTCCCAACATTTATAGATTTCACCTTCTGGTCCAATAACATATGAATTTAGAGACGTTGCTGTACATCCTGAGCTATTAATATATGGCATTTCTAATGGGAAGCCTTTTTCAGAGAACTTTTGATAAATATCCATTAAATCTTCATTTTTAAAAAAAGAACCTGTATTTAAGTTGTCGCATGCCCTAAGTATACCTGGATATATTATCAAGTTTTTCTTATCTGGGTACCGATGCTTTAATTCTTCATAAATATCTATAAATTCATCTGCATTATTCTTATCAATATTTACCCTTATATCAACTCTTGTATTTGGACACTTCGCAATAAAGTTGTCCAAATTATCAGGTAATTCTACGCAACCATTTTCATCTATCTGTGTAGAAAAAACTACCATTTCATCGGAGATGAGTTCAACATTGAACCCAACTAAATCTGTATCAAAAAAAATCTTAGTTCCCATTTGTGTTGCGTATAAAGGCTTAGAAGGGGTACGCTCAAATGGTTTCTTTTCATATCGAGGTAACAATCGTTTTAATGGAACACGTGTTGGAGTTCCATTTGAAGGATTTGCTACAAGTAAACCATTTGCTGCAAAAAGCAGACAAAACAATAATGATAATAGTTTTCTTTTCATAATATATTTCTATTTTGATATTCAACGTTCGCAAATTTAGATTAAAATCAAAACAGAAACAAATTTACCAAACTAAACTTTTACACATCTTTTACACAAAGAGATGTAAAAGCAGAAGCTATTCTGTTAATAATCAGATATATAGAAAAACCTTACACAATTTTTACACAATACACTATTATATAAGCGTTTTCAAATTCCTATCAAGATTTCTGGCACTTTCTTCATTAAAAAGTTTGGTGTTAATACTTCTCTTTGCATTGGTTACTATTTGAGATGTTGTTTGTAGAAGTATTATTATTTCCGAACTTGAAAAGCTGAGAAATGTTAGAATTGATATTCGTTTTTCTCTGCAGCTCAGTTTGTTTATGTCGGCTACTTTAGAATAAAACTCTGGAAATATATAGCGAACTTGTTCCTCAAGTAACATCCATTGTGCTTCTGAAGGCATGGTAGATTTAGAAGATGGATTAGTCTTATCCTTAAACAATTTGTAAACATCACTCGACTTTATTGCAGACATTGACGTAGCGACATCAACATTTTTAGTTGATGCCAATAACATTTCTTTTTCATTTTCCAGTTCGTTCACTTTAGACTCTAAAGAACTGACAACAGGCATATAATCCTCTTTCAACATATGCAATTCTTCTTTTGTCTGTTCTAACAGATTACAAGTTTGCATATATTTTTCATTCTTTAATGTCAATTCCTGAACATCTTTCAAATGCTGCATTCTATTACGTTTGTAAATAATAAGTCCTATAACGAAAACAACGAGTATAAGGGAACAAAAACACCATATCATGCGTTCTGTCATACGGTCATTGTTATCTACGATTTTGACAAATCTATTATAATCAAAAGTTGCAGCAGCCTGCATTGTTGCATTTGCTTGAAGTTGCTGCAATGAACGAGCATATTCTTCTGCATTTAGACAAGAATATTTTGCCAAAGAATCTATGTTGCCTATTTTGCTATATACCTCCATTAATCCAGAATAAGCCTCAAGATGATAGCCAACAGTGTCTAATTTTCTATAAAATATATTAGCGGAATCCAATTTGTTAATTCCACTATAATACATTCCAAGCGCCTTATAGAAATGTTCATATCCTGTTTTTATAGTGCTGTCGGAATTGAACACGCCTGAATTATTTATATATTTTTCGATTAACTCATGTGCATGTTCAAACTGATGGCGTCCTATATAAACATAGATGAAGACTGGCAAAATAGTGACTGACTCTTCCGTAATTTTATAATCTTTATATAGCCTCATGCATTTTTTTGCAAGTCTAATTGCCGATGTTGTATCCCCATCTACCAAACAAGCATAAGCCTCTGCTTCATAACCAATTATATAGCTACGAATATTTCCTCCTTTTAACGCATATAATCCACTTTTAATGCTTGCTTGTCTTGCTTCTTTATTTAAATACTGAAGACTATAAACATCTGACATCTGACCATAAATACGCGACAATGCTGTATAATTACATCTGCTATCAAGTGTATCAACACAAGTGATTGCTTTTTTGTAGCATTCTATTGCCTTTGGTGCATCATTCATATCTCTATAAATGCAGCCCAAGAGATATCGGCTCTGCATCTTTTCGTTATCAGAGCCATTGCGATCGTAGTATGCCACAACCTCAGAGAA
>CAKPST010000080.1 GCA_934183355.1 uncultured Prevotella sp. | reverse complement strand
AGCGACTCCATGGCAGGCTGACTGCTACTCAGACTATAGTTCAGCGAAATGTCATACTTCTTGTCCCATTTGTTGAAATACAGCGAAGGCTCCACAAGCCATTTGCTACGAACAGCCGTTGTGTCTACCGAGGCGCAGTTGTAGATGATGCGCTCGCGCACAAGGCGGTAAGGCAGTTTCAACGAGAAGTAGGTATTGTTGTGATTGTACGACAGAGTCGGCTCACCATTATACTCACGTGTCAACAATCTGTATGTCTTGCTGTTCTGTGTGTCGAGAGCCATGAGCAGGGAGTCGCGTGTTGTGGGCAATCGGTCGAGCTGCTGCTGGTCGAAGCGGTTGTATAGTCCTCCCAGACGCTCAAGTCGATAGTTGAGTAGGTTGGTGGAGATAAAGTTCTGGCTATATTTCTGATTTAATACTATTCGCCAATTATTCAACTGAATACTATAGATTATTTCAGTACCATAATTGTAGGTGTTGTTGTGACTATCGGCATAGACACGTCGCAGGTCGTTCGTGTTCTCGCGCAGATACTCGTTGTCCGACAGGCTGAAACGATCCTGAGGCTTGTTGGATGCGTAGCTACCGTTCAAGTTGAAACCAATCATATCGCCCCATGGAAACTTAAATCCAAACAACAGATTCTCGTTAATCGAGGTTGTGCGAAACTTTGTCAGACCAATCGTGTGCGAGCGGTTTGTGGCCGAGCCGGCAGCCATATTGTCTTCCGAATCGAAAGTGGCACGCTCTGTTGACGAGTTGTTGGTGCCGTCGCCATAGTTGAACGATGTTGACGACATTAGGTAGAACGAACTCTCGTCTGTATAGGATATTTGGTTGTTGGCGTTCAGGCGGAATTCCTTCTGTACGGATGTAGAGTTGGTACGGTTGAAGATGTTGCCTGCCGATGCAAACTGCTCGCTCGATGTGCGTGTGATGTCTGTGAAATCGTTCCACGAGGCTGTGGCGTCAAACTGCTCGCGCAGGCTGCCCGCCTTGTTCTGCGTGCTGAGGCTGGTGCCCACCTGCTTGGTAACAACCTGACCTTGCGGACTGTTTGACGGGCTCCAGTCGCCCTCTCTTCCCGGACGGCGGTTCTCGTTGACGTTGTTCACGTTGCTAAAGACAGAGAAGCGTGTGTAGTCGTCGTAGTACAGGCCGAAGAGACGTGCCATATAGCGGTCGCGTGTGCCTCCTGCCGCCTCGGCATTGGCTATGTAGCCACGGTTGTACTCGCGCTTCAGCTCCACGTCCATCACGTAGTCTTTCTTCTCAACCTCTGTGCCTGCCAGTCGGCTCTTCTCGGTCGACTTGTTGTACACCTTCAGGTCCTGAACCGTATAGTGGGGCAGATTGTCGAGCATAATCTTGTTGTTGCCCTTGAAGAAGTCCTTGCCGTTGAGCGTCAGGTAGTCTATCTTCTTGCCGTTGACGTAGATGTCGCCGTTGCTCTTTATCTCGGCTCCAGGCAACTGGCGCACAAGGGCGTCGAGCATAGAGCCGTCGGGCACGTTGAAGGCGCTGGCATTATACACAAGGGTGTCGCCACGATAGGTGAACTTAACCTTGGTGCCAGTAACCACAACCCCGTCCAAATCCACCTCCTTGAAGATGTCGCTCTCGGCAAGTTTCCTCAAGTTTAGGTCGGGCATCTTGAACCCTTTGTTGCGTGCCACTCGCTTTATCTCGTAGTCTATGCAGTTGGTGGCATAGCCTTCACACTCAGCCTTAACAATATATCTTGCAGGCTTAGCCTCCACCTCAAAACGCGCAATATAGTTACCCTGCCATCCTTGGCAAGTAGTTGTGTCGACAATCGTACTGTCTTGACTCATCAAGGTGACGTGAGCTTTAAGTTTCACACCAGTGAACGAGTCTTTGATGTTCTGCAATAGTATTACAGTACGTTTAGGCTTGTCGGTCTTGGTGTTTTGTGCTGCTCCTCCAATTACGTTGAAGAGGAGGAAAAGCAATAACGGTAAAAGATATTTAGTTTTCATACAGAATAAAAATTAGTGGGTGTATATTATTGTTTTCTTACGCCCTCGTGCACCATCTTCACATATCCTCCATTAGCCACAATATCCTTTACATCGTGCTGACCTATGCGCAGACGATACTCCAAGATTCCACCTTTGTGATGGAATGGAACGGTAGAGAGATAACGCCAGTTGTTGTCCTTGGCTTTCGGGGCTACATAGTCCACCCATATAGTGCTGTCGTTCTGTTGGCACAAGAATGGAGTATTGCGGCTTTCTGCCCACGATAGCCCTTTGAGAGGAGTATTAGAGGCAGAGCCATAGCCGTCAAGACGCAACACAGACAGACACTTGCCCTCGCTCCACACGCTCAGCGTGGCATCGACAACCGAACAACTCGACAGACACTCAAGCACATAGTCGCCTTCTTCCTTTGCCTCTTTGCGACTCATGACAAACTCTATCTGGCGATTGCCGTCGTCTGCCTTTATGCGGATAGGATTCTTCTCCATGCACAACGGATCGTCGTCTGCCCATCCATAGATGGTCTCGCCAAAGTTCTTGGCAACATCAATGTTCCAGCCATCCTGCGACAGCATATCCCAGTTGCCGTCGTTCAGGAATATGCCATTGTGTGTATTCGCCAACCTATTATATTCTCTCTTTTGCTTCTGCATCTGTATGCCCAACAGCACAACCATTATAAAGCCTAACGTCATAGCCACAATCCACAAGCCTGAGAGCATGGCCACGAGGCCTGTTCGCATGGGCTTGGGCTCGGTCTTGAACATACGGATGACTAAGAACAATGGCACCATCGCTACCACGAAGCCACATAGAGCCGACACTATCATGTAGACCTTAAAATATGGCATAGAGGCCAAAACGTTAAGGGTAATCTCGTCGTTGGTAAAGAGTTGGATAAACGGCTCACCCACAACCGTATAGGCTATCGAGAAGAGGAGGTAGGCAAGGGCAAAGGCTGTAAGCATAGAAAAGGATACAAGCATCGAAATCTTTATGCAGAACTTCAATACATCTGCTATTCTCGACAATACGCTATCACCCTTTTTACGCTTAGCATTAGGTTTGACCTGCTCCTCAGCTTCGGCAATTATAGCTTTACTTATCGACTCTGGCGTTACCTCCTTGCCCGTCATGCAGAGTCGTTCCTCGGTTGTTCGTGCCATAGGAGCCACCAGCCATAGGGCTATGTAGATAATTATTGGCACGGTGAAAAGCATACCGAATAATGGACGGATGAAATAATAGTGGAAGGTCTGGTTTAAGGCAAATGCTGCAATAAGGAAGAGAACTGTGCCTACTCGCCATACCACGATGTCGCCCCCACCACAGTAATGGCACAATCCAGAGATTACTCCACCGCCTATTTTGTCCTTGCTGTCGCGATAGAAACGATGGGTGCTGACGTGACGTAGCACACGCTCAGTCCATCTGCCTCCATCTTCTTCAGTTTTAGTGTTGCATGAAGAATTGGCACAACTTTCACTCTGATAGTTGTCTTCATCGTCTGCTTTAGCATTTGGAGTATCCGACGTCTTAGTATCAGTCTCCTCATTTTCTATGCTATCCATTTCGTCAGGATTGCCAATGCTACTGATAATCTGCTTAACATTGTTGATGTCGATGGCTGTTTGTCCATTCTCCTTTAGGCTCCACAGATGTTCTGCCACACGATGCTCGATGTCGTCGTATATTTCATCGCCACCATTACGCTTAGCAAAATAGCTGCGCATGTTGTCGAGATAATTTTCAAGAAGTGTGCAGGCGTCCTCGTCAATGGCGTAGAGTGTGCCAAAGAGATTTATGTTGATATTCTTCTTCATAATTTCATTCAGATTTCAGAGTTATTCATTCGGTTTTATGTTCTTTAATACGTTTACGGTGTGGGCTATCTCTTGCCACGCCTTGTCCAGCTCGCTAAGCGTAGCCTCACCATCTGGTGTAAGGGAATAGTATTTGCGTGGGGGACCTTGTGTTGACTCCTGCCACTCATATCCCAGTAGCCCATCCTTCTTAAGTCGCGTGAGCAGTGGATAGAGTGTGCCCTCCACCACGATTAGCTCTGCCTCCTTCAGACTGGCTATTATGTCGCTGGCATAGGCAGCCCGGTGGCGCAGTAGCAGCATTATGCAATACTCAAGCATCCCCTTACGCATTTGCGATTTGGCGTTGTCTATATTCATTGCTTTCGATTTTTAATGCGTTAGTGTATGTTTTCGGTTGCAAATATATGTATAATCTAAGTACCATGCAATACATAGTACTATAAAACAATTAGGAATTAATACTATTTAACTCTCTTGTAACACTAACTATCATCGATATGTACTCTTTGGTCGTTTTCATATATTGCATTTTCTTTTTTGTTGGCTCATCCGTCAAAGTTTAGTACATTTGCGGATGGAAGAATAACTGCTTTCTAATTGTGCAGTATAGTGCTGCATTATATGGTTTTTTATTTATATAAATTTGCATTATGATTGTTACATATAAGTTGGCTTGTAATGATGGAGTATATCGCTGTGATGATGTGAATATTACCGTAGGGGAATGGATTAGAGCATTATATGCTATCCAAGAGAATTCTTTTAAATGTCTTGTGATGCTATATTATATGCCTAACCATGAGTGTACTTGTTGTGATGCCGGCAAGAAATATGGTTTACATCCATCTTCGTTCATTGCTCCTGTTACTTCTATAGCTAAAAAAGCTATGGACATAGCTTCGCGTTTTGAGGTTGAGGCTTTTGACAATAATGCCAATAAAAAATATTGGATTGTGCCGATGCAGGAAGGTTATGAAACCAAAAATGGTTTTGTATGGAAGATGCGAGACGAGTTGGTAGAGGCAATAAGGAGTGTGCTTCTTGACAAACTCATTGTGTTCTATAAGGAACAACACAGGAAAGAACCGTTCGGCGGTTATGCGGAAAGATATAAATGGCAACTGGTTCATGATTGCAAGGACAGAAATGCACTTGAGATAATGGAGCTGCTTGCCAATAAGGATAACAATAACCTTCTTTACAATCTCAATCTTTCCTCGCTTCAGCACATTAAAAAGGCTAATCCTGTAGAACTTTCCAAAGCTATAAATTGTCTTTTTGATGAGGACATGAAGTTGAAAGAACGTCTTGACAAGTTTAGAGCTGATTTAACGTCTATTACAGTTGGTAGCGATACACCTCCTGGAGATGAGCGTACTGCTGCTGCATTCTTGACTTGCCGAGATATGAACCGCTATGCTTTCTATATGCATGATACAACGTATAGTCCGTATCTAACATATCTTGGAATACGGAAGAGCAAAGGGAAGAACACTAACTATCCTCAGTTTTTGCAGACCCTACAACTATTGGCTCAGAAGGTGTCTACTGATAAAGAACTGAAAGAGATGATAGAGAAGGCTACTGATGGATTAAAGCAGTCTGATCTTATGACGGCTCAGACTATCCTTTGGTGTGTTCAGAATTATTGGAATGATATACTTGGAATAGAGAATATGAGTAA
>CAKPST010000079.1 GCA_934183355.1 uncultured Prevotella sp. | reverse complement strand
GTACAAAGATTTTTTGTGTGCGCAAACATTTGGCAATTTATTTAGCGTCTTTTAGCAGTTTTCTTGATATAAAGCAACATTCTGTGTCCGTACACAACAGTTGTTAACACTTAGAGGAATTGTTAACAATATAGGTTAGCTAATACTAATTGTAGGAGGTACGGTCTTCCGAGCCATACCACTCTATCATATATATACATATAAGTTTAGTTGATGAAAAAATGTGCCACATCTGCCACAATCCTCATTACCCACTAAGTATCAACAAGTTATAGCCTGGCAGATGAATGGCAGATGCAAGAAAATGAAGGTTTATCTGCCATTCGCAATGCGCCATCTACCATTCATGCCCAGTTAGCATTGCAAACAAGGCTCGTTAGCATCGCAAACAAGGCTCGTTAGCATCACAACTAAGGCTCGTTAGCATTGCAAACAAGCCTTAATTGTGATGCCATGTCATTCTGCTATGGCAGATGCCCCCGTATTTATGGCAGATAGGATGGCACATTCGACACTTTGGCGAGAATCTGCCATTACACATAAGATATTGTATATCAACACAATACATCTATAAATCATTGATTTATGGCAGATGGTAGATGAAAAACACTATATCACTACCTTCCAATCAATCAATCCTTTTCCCAAATTATCAAGTTCTATGCCAAGAGCCACTACCCTACGTTTGTCGGCTTTGAATGGTTCTCCATATTGCTTAGCAATTATTTGCTCTGTTGCGGCATCAACACCGCCATTGTTGCTCAGTTTCAATTCCAACACATATATGATGTTGGTTGTTTCCACCACCATGTCTATTCTGCCCGTAGCAATCATCTTCTCTACTTCCACTCTGCAACCAATGGCATTGAATATAGTGCTCAATATAAGACGATAGCGCTCTTCCATATCCATGCAAGCAAGTTTCTTGTTGCTATATGGAACATCAGCAATGAGAGCCTTAAGGCATTTCATGGCTTCGGCAATATTGCCCTTAACAAGGGACAGCAACAACATGTTCTGAGTCGATATTACCTGGCCTTCTGTTTTCATCATCAAGGCTGGCAAAACAATCTTATATAAAGCCTTGCGAACTTCATAATTTGGAATGCCTAACAGATAGATACCATCCATATAACCTTTTATTGTGAGATACCCCGACTGATAGAGAAACAGTTCGGCACCACCTCCCGTTACATCCGAAGTCTCTAATGTGTCTCTATCTATTGGACAATCTTCAAGATTCTTCATCTTTATCTCCATGTCATCCACAAACCTCGGAAGCAAAGAGGTCGCGCCAGATGAAGCCCAATAGTTTCTCAATTCCGAATCTGCCAATGCGTTGATGAGGCTGTATGGATTGAACACGTCCACCATGTTGCGTCGACTGAAATGATAGCCATCATAATATGCTGTCAGTTGTGCTATAGCCTCATCAAAATTCCAACCTTCATATTCTGCCAACTTATTAATTTCGGGTTTAAAATCACGTAGCACCTCTTCCTTAGTTATGCCACAAATTGCAGCATATTCTGGATCAAAACTTATGTTGCTTAAGTTGTTGAGAACGGAAAAAAGTGATATCTGTGTAAACTTGGTGATGCCTGTGATAAAGACAAACTTCTCGTATTTGTCGTCGGCTTTCAATATGGCAAACACCTCTCTATAGATGCTGGTGCATGCTTCGTGGTGTGGTGTTTTCCAAGAATGCTGCAATGGAGAGTCGTACTCATCAATGAGGATAGCCACCTGTTGTCCGGTCTGCTCATACGAACCCACGATTATGGCATTAAAGCGGTCGGCAAGTTGGGCTGTAGGTTTTGGAGTAATGCCATATTCTTTCTCTAAATGTTCAAAAGTAATATCGAGATATGAGCGCAGAGTTTCAGGCTCTGCTCCTGCACGACTCATATCGAGTCGGATAACAGGTCGCTTCACCCAGTCCTTCTCCATTTCCATTATCTTCAATCCTTCAAAGAGTTCTTTCTTTCCAGTGAAGTATGCTTCTAATGTATCGACAAGCACCGATTTACCGAAACGACGTGGGCGGCTCAAGTAATTATACGTTTTATCAGTATTGGCAAGTTGCCATATAATATCTGTCTTGTCAACATAAAGGTATCCGCCTTTTCTTATTTTCTCAAAAGACTGGATGCCTACTGGCAATCTTCTATTGTTTGTATCTATCATAATACCTCAATCATTAGTTTCTTATTGCAAATATACGATGGTTTTTCCAAATCCTCATGATTTTCCTCCTTTCTTTGTAGATTATTATACTTTAAACACCAACTATTTTGTATATTTGCACTAATAAACCGAAACAATAAACACACTATATGAACAAACAACAACTTGCAAACAAGATATGGGCATCGGCTAACAAGATGCGCTCTAAGATTGATGCTAATGAGTATAAGGACTATATTCTGGGACTTATTTTCTACAAATTTCTGTCGGACAATGAGGCTAACTATATTCTCAAGGATATGAAGGGGGCTTCGGACGAGGACAAGAAGGCGGCTCTGGAGAGTCTTGTGGAGAACTACGACGACGAGAACTCAAAGATTGTCATCGACTATTGCAAGAACAATATTGGCTACTTCATCGAGTATAAGAATCTGTTTTCTACATGGCTTCTGCCTGAGAGTAGCTTTACGGTTGCCGACCTTTCGGTAGCTCTCAACTCCTTCGACCGCCTTGTTAGCCCCAACTACAAGGCTGTGTATGACGGCATCTTCAAGACCCTACAGGCAGGACTGAGCAAACTTGGCGAGAATCCTGCAAGCCAGACACGTGCCTTGAAAGACCTCATCAAGCTTATCAAGGACATCCCTACAGATGGTTCGCAGGACTATGACGTGCTGGGATATGTCTACGAATATCTCATAGGCAACTTTGCTGCCAATGCTGGCAAGAAGGCGGGCGAATTCTACACGCCTCACGAGGTGGCTATACTCATGTCGGAGATTGTGGCTGAGCATCATAAGAATAAGAGTCAGATTGAGATATACGACCCTACGTCTGGCTCTGGCTCGCTGCTCATCACTATAGGCAAGTCGGTGGATAGACATATTGCTGACAAGAATCGTGTGAAATATTATGCTCAGGAGCTTAAGGAGAACACCTACAACCTCACTCGCATGAACCTCGTGATGCGTGGCATACAGCCAAGCAACATCAACACCCGATGTGCCGACTCGCTCGACGAGGACTGGCCCTTAGAGAAGAGTGGCAGCGAGATTGGACAGCCGCTATATGTGGACGCTGTAGTGAGCAACCCTCCCTACTCGCAGCAATGGGACCCTAAGGACCGTGAGAACGACGCCCGATTCAAGGACTATGGCGTTGCGCCTAAGTCGAAGGCCGACTATGCCTTCCTCCTGCACGAGCTTCATCATCTCAAGCCCGACGGCATACTCACTATTGTGTTGCCTCACGGAGTGTTGTTCCGTGGTGGCGAGGAGGAGCAGATACGCACCAATCTCATCGAGAAGAACAACATCGATGCCATCATCGGTCTGCCTGCCAACATCTTCTTTGGCACAGGCATCCCCACCCTCGTCATGGTGCTCAAGCAGCATCGCTCTGCCGACGACGTACTCATCATTGATGCCAGCCGAGGATTTGTCAAGGACGGCAAGCAGAACAAACTGCGTGCTTGCGACATCAAGAAGATAGCCGATGCTGTACGCGACCGCAAGGACATTCCAGGCTTCTCAAGACGAGTGAGCCGCGAGGAGATTAGGCAGAATGGCTACAATCTCAATATTCCTCGCTATGTAGATTCTAGCGAGGCTGCCGAGCAATACGACATCTATGCCACTATGTTTGGTGGCATTCCCGATGCCGAAATCGACGCTATGCAGAAGTATTGGGATGCCTTGCCCACGCTACGTGCCGACCTCTTCGATCCAGAGACAGACAAGCCCTACTCTGTCCTAAAGGTGGAGGACGTGAAGGCAGCCATAGAGCATAACATGGACGTTGAGAGTTTCAACACACGATTTGCCAAGGCGTTTGATGGTTTTGACGATATGCTTCACCATAAACTCATTGACAATGTGGCGTGTGTGCGTGAGCTTCAGGCGCAAGACGAGATAGCAACCGACATATTCAGCCGACTCAAGGACATGCCGCTGGTGGATAGCTATGCCGTATACCAGGCGTTGGCAGACAACTGGCAGGCTATCATCAGCGACATAGAGACCATTCAGGAGGAGGGCTTCGATGCCGTGCGCGTGGTGGAGACGGCATACAAGTTGGTGAAGAAGGGCGACGAGGATGTGGAAGTGCCCGATGGATTGAAGGGTCGCATCATTCCTTTCTCGCTTGTTCAGCAGACTAAGTTCATTTCTGAGCTTAATGCCATATCAGCTCTTATGTCAAGAGTTGAGGCTATAGGCAGCGAACTCGACGAGGTGCGCGACAGCCTCAGCGAGGAAGAGCTGGAGACATATTGCGACAGCGAGAAAGACAATGCCTTCGACAAGAAGAAGATTACTGCCGATGCTAAGCCTAAGGCTGACGTTGAGGCTGAGACAAAGGCTAAGCTAAAGCAGATTGTAAGTCTTTGGAACGAGCAGACCACAAGCAACAAGCAGATAAAGGCAGACAAGCTGGCTTTGGAAGAAAAGACTATAAAGGCGATAGAAAACCTCACAGACGAGGAGGCTGCCGTGCTGCTTCATCATAAGTGGATTGATCCTATATGCGAAGGAATAGACAACACCCTACGCTCTGTACTATCTGCCCTCGAATCAGAAGCTCTTGCTCTTAGCGAGAAATACGCCACAAGCTATAAGCAGATTAACGACGACATGGCTCTTGCCAACGAGCAACTCTCAGAACTTGTGGAACAGCTCACGGGTGATGAGTTTGCCATTAGGGGATTGAAGGAACTGGTAAAGGAGTAAGGAGGAATTGGATTATGTACACGCCACCATTTACAATAAGTGCAGAAGCAATCAATAAGATTGCAGAGATTTCAGGTTTAATAGAGCGTTACGCCATACGACTTGAACAAAAAGACGCTCTACATCTGCGCAAGGCAAACAGGATACGCACCATCCACAGCTCGCTTGCCATAGAGGGCAACAAGCTGACAGAGGATGAGGTGCGCGACATCATTAATGGCAAAAACATCATTGCTCCTATCAAGGAAATACAAGAGGTGAAGAACGCCATAAAGACATACGAAATGTATCCGCATCTTGACGCATTCAAGGAAGAAGACTTACTAAAGGCTCATGCACAGATGATGGAAGCAATTATCGACTATCCTGGAAAATACCGACATAGAGGAGTGGGAGTGTTTTCCGAACATGGACTTGTTCACATGGCGCCACCTGCCGACAGAGTGCCGTATCTGATGAAAGATTTGTTTGCATGGCTAAACCAAAGCAAGGATCATCTGCTTATACGCTCTTGTGTGTTCCACTACGAGTTTGAATTCATACATCCATTTGCCGATGGCAATGGCCGTATGGGCAGACTGTGGCAATCGCTTATTCTTGGTAAGCTACATCCGCTGTTTGAACATCTGCCTGTGGAGAATATGGTTTTCTCTAACCAGCAGGCATATTATGATGCAATAACAGCAAGCACGCAAGCTGCTGACTCTGGCGTTTTCATCGACTTTATGCTGTCGGAGATTCTTGAGACTCTAAAGAGACATCAAGGTGAAGAATTGCATGAAGTTCATGATAAAGTTCACGATAAAGTTCATGATAAAGTTCATGATAAAGTTCATGATAAAGTTCACGATAAACATCCTGACATTTCGGACTCTGCATGGAATGTGCTCAACTATCTAAGCAATAACGACGG
>CAKPST010000078.1 GCA_934183355.1 uncultured Prevotella sp. | reverse complement strand
TAAATGACTAATAATTAAAGAAAGGACGAAGAAATGTCAAAAATAGATTTGATATCCAATGAGTGGACTGACCTTGTGTTCGAGGGCAGAAACCAGTCATACGGAGCCTATCAGTTGCGCAAAAGCACTGGCAAGCGTAACGTTTGGGCTTTGATTATCGTTGGCCTTGCTGCAGTACTCCTTTATCTCGGACTTCAGCTCCAGCGCATGGCTGAGGCTAATAAGAAGGTTGAGAACACTCAGGCTGTGGAACTCGCTAATCTCAATACTGAGAAGAAGAAAGAGGCCAAGGTTGAGAAGAAGGAAATCATCAGACAAGAGCCCGAAAAGGTTGTTGAGCAGGTTAAGTCTTCAGTTAAGTTCACCGCTCCTGTCATCAAGAAGGACGAAGAGGTGAAGGAAGAGGACGAGATTAAGCTCGATGAAGTACAGAAGAGCGACAAGGCTGTCGGTGCCTTCACTGTTGAGGGTAACGACGAGGTAGGTGGCGCTGTGCTTAAGGCTAAGGAAGATATCGCCGCTCCGGAACCTCCGAAGCATGTGGTTGAGGAGACTAAGATCTTCACCGTTGTAGAGCAGATGCCTATGTTCCCTGGTGGCGACGCTGCCCTTATGGGTTACCTCCGCGACAACATCCACTACCCGACAGTAGCTGCCGAGAACGGCGTTCAGGGTCGTGTTGTTGTAGGCTTCGTTGTAGAGCGTGACGGTTCTATCACCGACGTTAACGTTATGCGTTCGGTTGACCCGTCTCTCGACCGTGAGGCTATGCGTGTGGTTAAGAGCATGCCTAAGTGGACTCCTGGTAAGCAGAATGGCTCTGCTGTACGTGTGAAGTATCAGGTTCCTGTTACATTCCGCCTACAGTAATATTGATGCATAATCCATATCTTACATGATTCAACAGTAAGATTAATGATAACAACCATCCACGTGGCTCCGGTTTTCATAAACTTGAGCTCATGGATGGTTGTAGTTTAATTACATGTTTCTTATTTAGCGACACAAACCGCTTGATTACACACCCCTTAAGACCAGCAAACGTGGTCTAATTGATTTCGAATATAATCTTTTACATTATATATATCATTTAGATTGTCTAATAATATCTAATAATATGGTGCAGCTATGAAGATAAATTTTAGAAACATATCAATTCTTGCTCTACTCGCAATGGTGCTTGTTATGATGTCATGCGGTGGAGAAAAGAAACGCAAGGACGGCAGAACCGACACCACAACAAAAGGCGAGATTAGCTTTGCTTGTGATGAGAGTTTCAGCCCGATAATAGACGAACTCATTCAGGTGTATCAGATGCAGTGTCCTAACACTAAGCTCAAGCCTATTTACATCAACGAGATTGACGGCATCAATATGCTCCTTCAGCAGAAGACATGGCTCACCATCACTGCACGCAATTTCACTCCTAAAGAATATACATACATCAAGGATGGCTTGAATATGCTGCCCGAGGCTGTGCGTCTTGCCTACGACGGTATGGCGCTCATCTGCAACAATCAGAATCTCGACTCGTGCATCACTGTCAATGATATCAAGGACATTCTCTTGGGCAAGAAGACCAAGTGGAACGAGGTGAACCCTGGTTCAAAACTCGGCGAGATTTGGGTTTGTTTTGACAATCGCAAGTCGAGTGCCGTTAACTATTGCTGCGACTCAATCCTTGGTGGCAAGCCCATTGACAGCCCCAATGTCTTTGCGGCACAGGACAGCAAGGATGTTATCGACTATGTAGCTAAGACTCCTAATGCCATTGGTGTCATCGGCAGCAACTGGCTCAACGACAAGCGCGACACAACAAACACCACATGGAACAAGGCTATCACCGTGATGTCGGTGTCTAAGCTCGAAAAGGCGACGCCTCTCAACTCATGGAAGCCCTATCAGGCTTGGCTTCTCAATGGTCGATACCCATTTGTTCGCACTATATACGCTTTGCTCAACGACCCTAAGCGCGGTTTGCCTTGGGGATTTGCCCACTTCATCGAGCAGCCTAAGGGACAGCTCATCATCTTCAAGTCGGGCTTGTTGCCCACACGTGGCGAGATCACAATACGCGATGTGCAGGTACATAATGAGTAATAAGTGTTAAACTGATGCAATAAGATACCAAAATCTACGTTATACTTATAAAACAAAACATTTTGAATTATGAAAGCAATTAAATATTTAGTAGCAGGTGCTCTGATGCTCAGCATCGCAGCTCCAACAATGGCTCAGGATGTTAAGTCACAGGTAGACGCCATTACAAAGATTGTAGTAGACGCCAAGGGCGACGTTGCCGCAACAAAGGCTCCGGTTAAGGAGTTTATGAAGGCTAACAAGAAGAACGCAGAGGCTCTTGCAGGTCTTGGACGTGCTTTCCTTGCTGCCAAGAACTTTGAGCAGGCTAAGGTTTATGCCGACATGGCTATGAAGATGGGCAAGACAAGTGCTGTAGGTTATGTGCTCCGTGGCGATATCGCTTCGGCAGAGGACGACGGCGGTATGGCTGCTTCTTACTATGAGATGGCTACACAGCAGGCTCCTCAGGACCCAACTGCTTACGTTAAGTATGCTCGTGTTTATCAGAAGGTAGACCCGAATGGTGCCGTTGCAATGCTTGAGAAGCTCCGCACCATCAAGCCCGACTACCCAGTTGACGCTGCTGCTGGTTACATGTACTCTTCTAACAACCAGTTGAAGTCGGCTATGAACTACTACGACAAGGTAGCCAACGTAACTTCGCTTGAAGACTACATCCTCTTCGACTATGCTTCTACAGCATACGTTCTTGAGCAGTATGACAAGGCCCTCAACCTTGCACAGACTGGTATCCAGAAGTATCCCCAGTATGGTTCATTCAACCGCATCGCTCTCTACAGCTCTGACAAGCAGAAGCAGTATGAGGCTGCTGTTAAGTACGGCGATGCTCTCTTCGCTGCTACCGACACTATCAAGTACACACAGAACGACTACATCTACTATGCCGACGCTCTCTCTAACGTTGGTCGTGTAGACGACGCTATCGCTTCATACAAGCACATCACTGAGGTTGCTCCTGACAACAAGGATGTCAACAAGTACATCTCTGACGCTTACACCAAGGCTAAGAAGTTCCCAGAGGCAGTTGCTGCATACGAGCAGTATTTGAAGGACGCAGCAGAGAATGTATCTTATAAGGATTACGACAACTTTGCTGACATCTACCTCAACCAAGCAGAGGTTGCTACTACAGATGCCGACAAGGCTGCAGCTTACAAGCACGCAAGTGACATCTACGGTCAGATTGCAGAGAAGTTCGACTACGCTGCTATCTACGCTGTCAACAAGCAGGCTATGGTCAACTACATGATCAACCCCGACTTGAAGGTGGGCACAGCTCTTCCTTACTACAAGAAGCTCGTTGAGCTCATCAACGCCAAGGCAGAGAAAGACGCAAGCGACATCAAGAAGCTCGGTGTAGCTTATCAGTACATGGCTGTTCACTACATCCAGAACGACAAGGTGGCTGAAGCTAAGGAGTGGGCTGCCAAGTTGCTTGAGGTTCGTCCAGACGACGAGACTGGTAAGCAGATTATCAACTTGAAGTAATAATCAATTTGAAATAATACACGATTTCTTATTATAACCCAAAAGCCCGGGGCATGTGACATGCTCCGGGCTTTGCATTTATATATTTGCCATCTATTCGATTATTTCACAGCCTCAATCTTATATCCGTTCTTTTCCAGTAGTTTCAGCACACCGCGCTCGCCACCCAGATGACCGGCTCCAACTACAAACAATGTCGGTTTCTCGCTCATTATTCCCGGCATCATCTTCACCCAATTCGTGTTGCGATTGTATATCAGCGCGTCCATATCCTCAGGCTTAGGGTCGCATGTAGCGTCAAACTTCTCGTTCATCACATCATTCAGAGTCTTGATGTCCTGAGCATAGTAAGCCTTAGCAAGTCGCTCCGTAACGTCGGCATAGTAGTCAAGATGGTTTAAGAAGCAGTCGAGCTGTTCCACCTGCTTTTCTATCGAACTGCCAAACAATACATTCATCTGATATGAAGCCGTCTCCAATCCACCAACAGTCTCGTTGTTGTTCTTAGCCTGCGTCTGGAAGTATTGGTCGATAGTAGACGTCGGGTCAAACTCTCCCATGTGATTTGTCATATATTGCAGTATCTGCAACTGCGTGTTCAGCGCAGCCGGCGACAGCTTGCCCATCTGAGCCTCCACCATAGGATTGCTCAGTCCCACACCCATATATTTCGTTAGCACCTTGTCGAGCTTGCCATATTGTTCGGCAGACAGCACTGTCTTCAGAGTCTTTCCCTCAGGCAGCATCATCGACTTCTGCATCACCATTAGTGTGTCCGGATTAGTCATGTCCTCCATCTTCAATTCGCCGTACACCTGTTCCGTTTCGTCAAGAGCTTGCCTACTTCCCGCTATCTTGTCGGCATACGGAGCGCTTGCCAAGTGAAAAGTTCCGACAATGTACGACGGCTTTTTGAGTTCCTTGCCCGAAATGCGGTAGAGCAGTTGGGCGTTTGCGCTGATGGCAGCAGTGGCAGCCAGCAGCAGTGTAACTAATACTTTCTTCATATTATTTATTGTTAAATGGTTGACAATGTTTTGTATTGCGCACAATTTGCACTATCTTTGCAGATGACTTATATCATTTAGACGTATTATATGTAATATAAACTACACAAACGTCGAAATATTTTAAAAACTAACTATAAAATTTTACGATGAACAATCTCAACCAAATCATCAGCCACTTTCAGATTCGTGGCACTGTAGCCAACATCAAGCCACTTGGCAACGGTCTCATTAACGATACATACAAGGTGGACACCGCCGAAACTGATGCCCCCGATTATGTTCTTCAGCGCATCAACGACTCCATATTCACAGACGTCGACCTTCTACAGCACAATGTAGAGGAGGTGACAACACACATCCGCGAGCAACTCGTGGCAGAAGGTGCCGACGACATCGACCGTCGTGTCCTCACCTTCGTCAAGGCAGACAATGGCAAGACATATATAAAGGACGAGAACGGACAGTATTGGCGCATGTCAATATTCATTCCACGTGCCAAGACAGTGGAAGCCGTTACTCCAGAAAGCTCATATCATGCAGGCAAGGCATTCGGCAAGTTCGAGGCTCAGCTTGCCGACATCCCCGATCATCTTGGTGAGACAATCCCCAACTTCCACAACATGGAGCTTCGTCGCGACCAGTTGCGCCAGGCAGTCAAGGAAGACCGTGCCGGACGTGCCGAAGGCGTGCGCGATTTCATCGAGGCACTTGAGAGCTACAGCGAGGAAATGTGTCTTGGCGAGCGTCTTTTCCGCGAGGGCAAGCTCCAGAAACACGTCTGCCACTGTGACACCAAGGTCAACAACATGATGTTCGACGAGCAGGGACAGGTGCTCTGTGTCATCGACCTCGACACCGTTATGCCGTCGCTCTTCGTCAGCGACTACGGCGACTTCCTCCGCACAGCCGCCAACACCATCGCCGAGGATTCACCCGAGTTCGACAAGATAGACTTCCGTATGGACATCTTCGAGGCATTCACCCGTGGCTATGTAGAGTCAGCCTCTTCGTTCCTCTCGCCGCTTGAAATCTCGCTTCTCCCATACGCAGCCGAGTTGTTCCCATACATGCAGGCAGTGCGTTTCCTCTGGGACTACCTCAATGGCGACCACTACTGGAAGTGCAAGTATCCCGAGCACAACCTCGTTCGTGCCAAAAACCAGTGGCACCTCTTCCTCAAGGCAAAGGAGCACGAGGCAGAGATGAAGCAGTTCATCGAAGGTTTGAAGTAATTAAGTTGCGCATTAGCAAATAGATAATTGAGAGTTATGATTGTGCATTGTTCTTATAGTTTTATATCAAGATAAAGCTCATTTGCAATCATAACTCTCAACTTTCATCACTTCTCCATATAATTATTCCCTAATAGTTTGTCAGTCTCGACAATTTTTATTACCTTTGCAGTCGCAAAATGCGCTTGTGGCGGAATTGGTAGACGCGCTAGACTTAGGATCTAGTGTCCCACGACGTGAAGGTTCGAGTCCTTTCAGGCGCACCGAAGAAAATCCTAACTGCTTGAATCTGAGCAGTTAGGATTTTTGCTTTTATGTTTTTGCCGAGTTATTAAGGGCTTACCAGTATAAGCCTCGGCAAAAGTGTCATAATATCAATTTCAACATATTATT
>CAKPST010000077.1 GCA_934183355.1 uncultured Prevotella sp. | reverse complement strand
GGCTTGGGGGTGGGGCTTTTATTATTCTCTTTTAATACACAAAAACCTTAAACTCCTTAACACTGCCCGGAGCACCCTGCTCCATTCTTGGCAGATATTCCAAAGCCTTTATAGTCTGCTCGGTTCCAAGGTCGATGACAAGCAGATGTGGTGCTGAAGCATCTTTCTCAGTCTGCCAGTAGGTTGACTCCTGAAGGTCGAAAGCCTTGTCGCCAGTGTGATTGCCCTGGAGATTTTCAGAGTTGGCATACTTTACATCCCATTGGTCGCGAGACAGGCGCTTGCCATCATTGCCTTGCACGTAAAGTTCGGCAATAGCTACAGATTTGCCGTCATGAGTAGACTTGCACTCTATAGCAAGATAACGACCTGTTGCCGAATTGTTGAAATTGACAGTCTGCCAACCATTGCCCGGTTTCATCTCACCCTTAGCAACGGGAGTAGCCGAGTTGAGGTCGGGTTTGTCACCTATATTATTATGCTTAGCCGACTTCTCAAGCTGCAATTTGTCGAGTTCAGGCTTTGTCTGTCCCCAAACAATCGGTTCATTCGGACCTACAACATCGAGCACAACAATCTCGTTTTCGCCCTTCTTAAGCCAGCAACCAGGACAATACAACGTCTGCTGCGGACCTATACGCCAAAAACGACCGAGCGCATGTCCATTGACATAAACCTGACCTTTGCCCCATTTTCCCATGTTGAGGAAGGTGTCACCGGTCTTTTTAAGGTTGAAAGTGGCTCGATAATAGCCTATCTTAGACGGAGTATTCTCGGCGAGAGCGATGTCAGGGCGCGGAGTTGTCATAGCACGATGGGCTGTCTGATAGTCGTCGGCAATGCGGCGCATGCGCCAATCCTTGAGATTCCAAGTGAGTTCGTCGCCGTCAACGTCAGCAGTGAGAGTGACATCTCCAACGAGTCCTTTGAAGTCTTTGATGGCTCTGCCGAAGTTGATGCGACCCATTCCTTCGACAAACAATGTCAGTTGGTCGCCCTTCTTGGTGGCAGGCAGAGGAAGAGAACGCTCGTTCTTGACACGGTCTATCTTGCCGATGTAGTTGCCATTGACAAAAACTTGGACAAAATCATGACCATTGATATGAAGCATTGAGCCTTCGGCAATCTCTGGCAACTTGGTATTGTAGAGCATTGAGCCATAGCCCATATTCATCTCCTCGAATGTCTGAACATCACGACTCTCTGCTGTGCTGTCAACCCCCATATAGATAGGAGCTATATTCTGAAGAGTCAGCTTCGGGATGCTGATGATTTCAGCTGCCTTTGCAGGGACAGCAGGCAACTTTTTGTCGGTGTATTTCTCAAGAGTCTTTCTGAGAAGCCAGTATTTCTCTGTCGGCTGACCATACTCATTGATAGGAGCATCATAATCGTAAGAGGTGACATCGGGAGCAAAACCAGGTGAGTTAGCACCTGCCCAATGCCCAAATGAAGTGCCTCCGTGGGTCATATAGAGCGAGAACGAAATGCCCTTGGAAAGCATCTCGTCGATGCCTGCCACCATATCCTTGGCAGGACGAGTCTCATGACGCGCTCCCCACTTGTCAAACCATCCACTCCAGAACTCCGAACACATGAGAGGAGCATTGGGACGAAGCTCACGAAGACGGCGGAACTGATCGTCGATCTTGGCACCGGTGCCGAAGTTCATTGTCCATGTGAGGTCGTCGAGACCATTCTTCTCGAAGTTTGAATTCCAGTCGCACTGGAAAAGAGTGGTCTTAGCATCGCCTGTGTCCCAATACTTGCGCAGTGTGTCACGTATCTGCGAGATGTAAGCCTTGTCCTCGCCGTAGCTACCATACTCGTTTTCTACCTGCACCATGATGATAGGACCACCACGCTGGATGGTAAGTGGAGCCAACTGCTCGGCAACCTTCTTCTCAAAGCGGTCGACACTCGACATGAAGTAAGGGTCTTGTTCACGCAGACGTATGTCTTTCTTCTTGAGCAACCACCAAGGGAGTCCGCCCATCTCCCACTCCGCACAAACGTAAGGACCAGGACGAACAATGACGTACATGCCATTCTTCTTTGCCAATCGGCAGAACTCGGCAACGTCGTTCTGACCCGTAAAGTCGTAAACTCCCTCACGTTGCTCGTGCAGGTTCCAGAAGATGTAGATGCAGATGGTGTTCATACCCAGGGCCTTGCACATCTTGATGCGATGCTCCCAATACTCGCGCGGAATACGTGGATAGTGAATTTCAGCCGCCTTAACGACAAAGGGCTTTCCGTTAAGGAGGAATGTCTTGTCGCCTGTAGTGAACGAATTCTTGGCAATCTGTGCCGGTGTATTAGCTTTAGGCACAGCAGCATAGCCCATTGTCGCAATAGATGACATGAAGGCAATGCCTGCAAATATCTTTGTTATGTGTCTCATATTACTTCACAAAATGTCTGATATTACTTCTCAAAATGTTTCATCAATCGCTTATACTCTTTCGGTGTAATCTGAATTACGGTGCCATGACGAGGAGTGAAGGCTCCTGAGGTCTTGGTGTCGGCAGCCCAATGGAATGTGCGAAGGTCTTCGGAACGTGTAAACTGGTAGTGTCCCGACATATAACAATCGTACATCAAACACCAACCGCCACCAATAAGCGGAAAAACTCCGGCTCCCTCGACATTGTCCTTGGTCTGCTCACAGAAACCATCGAGCAATGTCCACGACGAAGGATTGTGAAGGTCGCGGAACACATACTGGCGTATGCCCTTGTGAGCGCCCTCCTGCTCGGTCTTGAAGAAGAGATGATACTCGCCTTTCTTGTCTTGTACGATGTCGGTGTCAATAGCTGGAGCCTTGAAATCAAACAATACTTGGGGTTCACCCTCAAGGTCGGAGAAGTCGGCATTGGCGTATGCCCAATAGACACGGTCGTAGGGAATGGTACCATCATTGGTAAGGAGAGAGAAATACACCATGTATTTGTCTGCCTTCTCATCGTAGATGGTCTGAGGTGCCCATACACGAGTGACATTTGCAAAGTTAGTTCCAGCATATTTCTCGGGGAAATGAATGGTGTGATGCTGCCAATGAATTAAGTCACGCGACTTAAGTAGCACCATGCCACGGTTGCTCGACCATCCTAATGAAGACCGCATATCGGTGACAACCATAAGATACTCACCTTTCTTTGTGCGCAAGATATGTGGGTCGCGAACACATCCAGTGCGGGCAATGGTGTCGGATGACACTACAGGATTGCCTCCATTCAGCGGAGCATAGTTGAAACCGTCGTCGCTTACAGCATATCTTATTTGCTCTTGCTGCGGATTATTACCTGAGAAATACACGAACAGATACTTGTTACGTGCATTCGCAGTGGTTACTGCCGAGAACAATGATGATGCAATAAGTGCATTTCTTAATAAATTCTTCTTCTGCATTCTATTATATGGTTTTTAGGTTTTTAATTCTATAATGCAAAGTTACATCATAAAATACCATACAATGGACAATTATCATTCAAATAAGGCGATTATTCAACAATATTGATTGCCTTATAACTCATCCTCTGCTTTCTTCACACTACCGGCGGCTATTATCATCCGCTTCACTTCTTCGTAGTCTTTATAGGCTGGATTGCGCTCCATGAAAATTCGCACAGCACGGTCTATGAGTTTATGATTGATGAGTTTGGCATTCACCATCTTGTTGCCCTCCACCCTACCAAGTCTTATCTGAACTGTTGTGCTAATCATGTCAAGACACATTTTCTGAGATGTTCCGGCTTTCATTCGTGTGGAACCAGTGACAAATTCTGGTCCTGTTATTACCTCTACTGGGTAGTTGGCTTCATTGGCAATGGGCGAATTGGGATTGTTTACAATGCAACCTGTAGCTATTTTCAATTCACGACAATGCCTAAGTGCGGCAAGAACAAAGGGTGTTGTGCCACTGGCAGAGAAACCTACGACTATATCCTTAGCTGACACATTTCTATCTACCAACTGTTGCCAACTGTCCTCAACATCATCTTCACGCGATTCGCGTGTCTGTGTCAAGCAACTTATTCCTCCTGGGAATATAGCTTGTATCTGTGTGCCGTCGATTCCATATGTGTTTTGCACTTCAATAGTGTCGAGTGTGGCAAGACGCCCACCTGTTCCACAACCTACATAAAACAATCGTCCACCCTGTCGAAGACGTTGTTCAATGGCAGAAATCAAAACATTGAGTTGTGGCAGAGCCTTGCCCACGGCTATTGCCACCGATTGGCTCTCGTGATTTATGCCTTCGGTGATTTGTTCTATGGACATCCTCTCAAGGTGGTCGTAATGGGATGATTGTTCAGTAATGCGTGTTTCCATAATTCTCGCTTATTAATGATTACGATTGTAAAGGTATAAATATTTTCACATTCCACAAAAAACATAATAAACAAAAAAGCCGCTGGATTATTCCAACGGCTTCTTTGTTTATAAAATGATATTTTCAAGTTCATTAACCGAAATTGTCGTACATAATGCTCTCAGGATCTACGCCGAGTGAATCGAGGTAGTCTGTTACTGTCTTGATAAGCATTGGAGGTCCGCAGAGGTAGTACTCGCAATCCTCTGGAGCCTCGTGGTCCTTCAAGTAGGTGTCGCGGATACAGTTAACAGCGAATCCCTCGTAGTACTTCACGCCCTGAGCATCGGCAACAGGGTCCTTGCGGTCGAGCGAGAGGTGGAAGTGGAAGTTGGGGAATTCCTTCTCCAGTTCCCAGAAGTCCTCAAGGAAGAACGCCTCACCAAGAGCACGTGCACCATAGAAGAAGTGGAGCTCACGATCTGTAGTGTGAAGTGTCTTGGTCATGTGCATAATCTGAGCACGAAGCGGAGCCATACCAGCACCACCACCAATCCAAATCATCTCCTTGCCCGAAGTGAAGTTAGGATGGAAGTCGCCATAAGGACCCGACATCATAACCTTGTCGCCCGGCTTCAAAGAGAAAATGTATGAAGAAGCGATACCTGTCGGCACGTTCTGGAAGCCCACCTGTGGACGTGGCAAGAACGGTGTTGTGGCAATACGCACGGTAAGTGTGATGATGTCGCCCTCGTCGGGATAGTTAGCCATTGAGTAAGCACGCACAGTCGGGTTGGGGTTGTGAGCCTTGAGCGAAAGAATGTTGAACTTCTCCCATGTGCCGATGTAGTCCTTACCGATAAGATCCTTGTCGAAGTCCTTGTCGTAGTCGATGCAGTCGTATGCAGGAATCTTGATCTGAGCGTATGAACCAGGAACGAAGTCCATGTGCTCGCCCGGAGGCAAGGCAACCTTGAACTCCTTGATGAATGAAGATACGTTCTTGTTTGAGATAACCTCGCACTCCCATTCCTTAACACCCATAACCGAATCGGGCACCTTGATCTTCATGTCCGACTTAACCTTGCATTGGCATCCCAGACGCCAGTTGTCCTTGATCTGCTTGCGTGTGAAGTGAGGCTTCTCTGAGTCGAGAATCTCGCCACCACCCTCAAGCACCTGAACCTTACATTGGCCGCAGCTTGCCTTACCACCGCAGGCAGAAGGCAGGAAGATGCCATTCTCGTTGAGTGTAGTCATCAACGAAGAGCCCTGGGGTACGTTGATGGTCTTGTCGCCATTGATTTCGATGTTGACATTACCACTCGGGCTAAGGAACTTCTTAGCTACGAGCAGGATGACAACCAAGAGGAGTATCACAACAAGGAAAACTCCGATACTTGCAAATATAAATGATGTATTCATAACGTTGAGTCCTCCTTATTATATTTTAAGACCAGAGAAGCACATCATGGCCATAGCCATGAGTCCTACAGTGATGAATGTGATGCCGAGACCCTGCAATGGCTTTGGCACGTCGCTATACTGCATCTTCTCGCGGATGGCACCCATGGCAACGATAGCCAGAGTCCAACCAATACCGCTACCAAGTGCATACACGATAGCGTCAATTACGCTGCCGATGTACTGTGAGTTGGACGGATCGAGGTTGATGCGCTGCTGCATGAAGAGCGAAGCACCCATGATAGCACAGTTAACGGCGATAAGTGGCAAGAATATACCGAGAGCCGCATAGAGCGATGGTGAATACTTCTCGACAATCATCTCCACCAACTGCACGATGCCAGCGATAACGGCAATGAAGAGGATGAAGCTCAGATATGAAAGGTCTACGCCCTCAACCAGACAGTCAGGACCCAACACCTTGGTCTGCAACAGATAGTCGACAGGCACGGTGACGAGCAACACGAATGTCACGGCAAGACCCAG
>CAKPST010000076.1 GCA_934183355.1 uncultured Prevotella sp. | reverse complement strand
CCTAGGAGAGTCGAACTCCTCTTTAGAGAATGAAAATCTCTCGTCCTAACCGATAGACGAAGGGACCAAGGTGCTTGTTTTAAGCGGATGCAAAGGTACGACTTTATTTTAGATGTGCCAAATTTTCATCGATGTTTTTTATTAGAATGGTGTATTTTTCATTAATTTTGCCCCTAAAACATCAAAAAACAGGCAAAAATGCTCGTAAAGACCAATGCAATAGTGCTTAACTCGCTGAAATATGGCGAGTCGCAGATAATCGTGGATCTGTTCACTCAGAGCCATGGAAGGCTGTCGTTCATGCAGCGTATACCCCGCACTTCGCGTGCTGGAGTGAAGAAACAGCTGTTCCAACCGCTGACGCTTCTCGCCGTGGAGTTCGACTGGCGACCCTCGCAGCGATTGCAGCGCATCAAGGATGCTGCCATCGCCCATCCGTTTGTGTCGATACCCTTTGACGCGTTCAAACTGTCGATAGCCCTGTTCGTGGCAGAGTTTACAGGTTATTGCACACGTTCGGAGCAGGACAACCCTCAGCTATATGCGTTTGTGGAGAACAGTGTCAAGTGGCTCGACACCTGTAGGGGCGACTTTGCCAATTTCCACATTATATATATGTTGCATCTGACAAGGTTTGTGGGCTTCTATCCCAACCTCGACGACGACGTCAATGCAGCATGGTTTGACATGCGTGCCGGATGCTTTGTGGAGCACGTGCCTGTTCATCCCGACTTCCTGTCGGTGGAGGAGTCTGGCAAGATAAGGCTGCTGATGCGTCTCAACTATGTGACGATGCGTCTGCTTGCCCTGTCGCGCACCGAGCGCAATCGCATTGTGGAGGTGATATTGCAGTATTATCGTCTGCATCAACCGGGCTTCCCTGAGATGAAGTCGCTGCCTGTGCTGATGCAGTTGTTCAGTTGATGGAGTTTTTTTATGGGTTGCGATGTCGCTTTACTTAGATATTCTCCGTATCTTTGCAGAAAACATTATATAATAGAATGAATATAGACAACACTCTACAGAAGCTGCGCATTGAACAACTCAATGCTATGCAGCAAGATACTATCGACGCTGTGCTACACTCCGACCGCGACGTGGTGGTGCTGGCACCCACAGGCAGTGGCAAGACGCTTGCCTATCTGCTGCCACTTGCAAGCCGTCTGGATGCTGCCATCGACGAGGTGCAGGCGGTGGTGATAGTGCCTGGACGCGAGCTTGCCATGCAGTCGAACGATGTGTTCCGCCGAATGGGCACAGGATTGCGCTCGGAATGTCTCTACGGCGGACGCCCCACTATGGACGAACATCGCACCATTATGCGCACACGTCCGCAGATAGTGTTCTGCACACCGGGTCGACTCAACGACCATATAGACAAACTCAACTTTGCAACCGACAATGTGCGCTGGCTCGTCATCGACGAGTTTGACAAGTGTCTGCGCATGGGATTCCGTGCCGAGATGCAGAAGGCACTGGAGAGTTTGCCCAACGTAGAGCGTCGACTGCTTCTCTCTGCCACTGATGCCGAGGAGATGCCGTCGTTTGTGCGCATGGGTCGCACACAGCGTGTAGACTATCGTGACAGCGAGGAACAGACCCCCGACCGCATCGGACTGTACACCGTACACTCTGTAGACAAGGACAAACTGCCGACGCTGGAGAATATGCTGTATGCCTTTGGTGAGGAGCAGACCATCGTCTTCATGAACTATCGCGACGGTGTGGAGCGTGTGAGCAAGTGGCTTGCTGATAAGGGATTTGCTGTGAGCAGTCTGCATGGTGGACTCGACCAGGCTGAGCGCGAGGCTGCTGTATATCGTTTTGCCAATCAGTCGGCGAGCGTGCTTGTGGGTACCGACCTTGCTGCACGTGGACTCGACATCCCCGACGTGAGCAACGTCGTCCACTACAACCTGCCTGTTGGTGAGGACGAGTATATACATCGTGTGGGTCGTACAGGACGATGGGAGTCGACAGGACGAGCATTCATGATAATAGGTCCGGAGGAACATCTGCCCGAATATGTCAAGGAGACTACCGAGGACTTCCCCGTAGCCATGACAGGAGGCAAGGCTCCGCTGCCACGAATGACTACATTATATATAGGTAAGGGCAAGAAGGACAAGATATCGAAGGGCGACATCCTCGGATTCCTCTGCAAGACATGCGGACTGCAAGGTTCGGACATAGGTCGCATCGACGTGTATGAGCGCTATGCCTATGTTGCCGTGCGCCGTCAGGTGGCTGCCGCAGTGGTGAAGAAGGCAGAGGGCGTCAAGATAAAGGGCGTGAAGACAAAGGTGATGATAAAGAAATAAAAAAACTGACCGCCGGACTCTGGAGGGTCTCGGCGGTCAGCAACCGTTAGTATGTTATGAAAAATTTGAGAGAACTTGAAGCTTCGCAGCTTCGAGTTTTTTTTGTTTTAACTAAAAATGATTTTATTGAGAAAGCATAGAAATATTTTCTTATTTGAGTATTGCAGTGCCGTTCTGCGGCATCTGCGACATCTGCGGCATGACAACAGCTCCGATAGTGCCTCTCTTCAGAGTGTCGAGGCGAGCTGAGTCGTTGAGCGCAACGGATGTTCCCTTGGATGTCTGCGGCAGATAGGCAGCCGGGGTAGTGGTGGTGTCGCCCGACTGGAACGACAGCTGTGCTGCCTGGCTCAGTGTGAGCACTATAGCCACCATTGCTGCAGCCTTGAACAGCGGAGCAAAGCGCTGACTGATGCGAACGCGCTGTGCCGCCACGTGCTGTGGCTCGTCAATCATGGACATCAGACGCTCGTCGAAGTCGTCGCCCAGACGGTCGGTCTTGGTCTCAGTCTGCTCGTAGGCAAATAGAGGACGGAACTTAGCCAATTCCTCTGGCACGCATAGCTGGCTGAAGAATGAGCGCAGAATCTGCTCCTCCTCAAGCGAAGTCTCGCCCCGCCAGTAGCGGTCTAAAAGCTGGTTGATGTATTTATAGTCCATAATTGTCGTATTGTAAGAATTGTTGCTTAACTGTCTGCCTTGCTCGGAATATGTTCACCTTGACCTGGTCTTCGGTGATGCCAAGCACCGTGGCAATTTCCTTGTAGGTTTTTCCCTCAAAGTCGCGCAGCTGCATGCATGAGCGTTGTTTCTCGGGCAGTGCGTCGATGAGAGTCCTTACTATCTCCACCTTCTCACGCTGCACTGTGCGCTCAAAGGGGTTGGAAGCCGTGTCGGGGCTGTCATTGCCCGCTTCGGGAGCTTCGTCGTCGAGCGACGCATTTTGGTTCTCGTGCAGGCGCAGCCGGTCGAGCGCCATGTTGCGACAGACGGTGAGGCTGAACGCCTCGATGTTCTCGATGGTGTCCCACGAGTCGCGACGGTTCCACACCTTTATCAGCGTGTCCTGCACGATGTCTTCGGCTTCTTCGCGGCTCAGCGTTATGCGCAGAGCGAGTCTGAAGAGTGAGTCCTTCATCGGCAGAATGTCGTTGCGAAAGTTTATCTTTTTCATCTGTGCTCTATTGTGAAGACGATTGTAATGGGGGCTTGTTACATACAGCCACCGACATTTAACTTCGTTTAACTCTTTTGTGTATTTCTATTTCTCCCTCTCAAATCTGTAGAAACAGATGTTGTCTTTGGGTTCGGCAGCTCCGCGAGGCATGGTGCGCACAAGTGTGAACTTGTATTCGGGGTGGCGTTTGGCAAGCCCCTCGAAGTCGCGTTCGGGCGTTATGAGCACTCCCGTCGCTGGTGTCTGTTTCTCAAACTGCGCCAATTTGTCGCCCAAGTAGAAGTCGGCTCCGAAGAAGTGCAGCATCGGAGTCTCTATATATTGGTAGAGCGCCTCGCCCTTGAACTGCTGGGCTATGACCTCAGCCATAGGTCGGAGCGACTTGGTGTTGAGCACCATGGGCTGATAGAGTCCGTCGAGAGCCATGAATAGCACTATCACTGGCATGAACAGATTGTAGATCATCACCCGTTTGTAGCGGCTGAGGCTGTTAGTGCGTAAGTCGCGCACCACAGACACGCAGCACGTCACGGGCAGTGCAGCAAGCGTGAACATCCATACATCAAGAGGTGTGTAGCGCAGCGTATGGAGCATGGCGATGTTGGCGGCAGCGTGTTTGCCGTGGAATATGGTGTCGGGTACGAGTCCTATGCGTATGGCAACGAAGGCGAGAGTCAGCACCACCGACAATACAGAGATGACACCTATATATGTATATATCACACTGCGGCGGCGTGTCTGCCACAGCCACTCTACATATTGGGCTATGAGCATGGCTATGAAGGGATAGCATGGCAGCAGATAGACACTGCGCTTGCTCGACGGCAGGCAGTAGAAGAAGAGCACGAGCAGAAAACTGAGCCATGTGAAGAGGTTGATGGGCGGTATCTGCATGATGCGCACGCGCAGACGTGTGAATCGCTGGGCGAGGGTAGGGGCGTTAGCATTCGACTGAGACTCATCCTTGGCGTTGGCACGTTTCCATGGACGTGTGGCAAGCGAGAAGATGAGCAGCAGAATCCACGGTGCCCATCCTGTGAGGAGAGTCACAAAGTTGTAGGTGAAGGGATGTTTGTGCGAGTCGTAGCTCATTGAGCCTGTCATGCGTCCTATGTTCTCCTCGTATACGAGGTCGAGGAAGTGCTGTCCTCCCTGAATCCACGCTGCCACATACCACAGGGCAGGCAGAATGCACGACAACAAGGCGAAGAGAGTGTACTGAAGGAATGTGCGCCAGAACTTGCCGCCACGCAGCAGTGTGAACACACCCATGACAAAGCATGGCAAGACGAATCCTACGGGACCCTTGGTGAGCACGGCACCACTCATGCACAGCACGGCGAGCACTGGCACGCCACGGCTTCCGCGCTCCCACCAGCGGTAGAAGAGCAGCAGCGAGCCTACGGTGAAGGCGGTGAGCAGCATGTCGACACGGCAGTTGACACCAGCACGATGCACCTCGAACGATGTCAGCAGCAGCAACGAGCCCATGAGCGCCGTCGTTGCCGACGTGCGTCTGCGGTAGAAGCAGAAGCACGACACGGCGAGGGCTATCAATGAGAGAGCCGACGGCAGTCGCGACGTGTACTCGTTGACACCACCGGCGAGCAGCGAGAAGACCGCTATGCAGTAGTGGAAGAACGGTGGTTTGTAGGGGATGTCCATGCCATTGTTGACGGGCAGCACCCAGTTGCCATCCTTGAGCATAGACAGTGCGACGACAGCCTCACGCGGTTCGCCCTTGGTGTTGAACTCGGTGAGCCCGAGGAAGGGCAGCAGCATGAGCACTGCCACGACGATGACTGCCAGTAGAGGCAGATTCTTTTCAAGAGTCTTCATACGTTTTATATTCTATACTAAACTTCCGCAAAGTTAGTATATATAATTGGTTAAAAATTGAAGAATGGTTAAAAACTCGCTATAATTGTCGTAATAAGACGGGATTTTGTTACTTTTGTCGCCCAAAACAAGCATTATCAAGCACGTACAAATAATAACAACATTAAAAATAAGAGTATTAATTATGAGAAAGATTAAGATTCTTTTTGCGCTCGCATTGATGTGCATGAGCGCCAACAGTATTCAGGCACAGAGTATTCAGGACATCCTCTCAGGTGTAGCCCAGGCAGTTGTGGGCGACAAGGCAACATCCAAATCGTCTATCAAGGGTACATGGAAGTATAGTGGTCCGGCATGCGAGTTTGAGAGCAGCAGCCTCCTTTCTAAGGCAGGTGGCACAGCCATAGCCAACAAGATGGAGAAGCGCATCGCTCCGGTGCTCAAGAAGGTGGGTGTCAACGGCATTGTGTATACCTTCGACGGTGAGGGCAACTACACTTCAAAAATCAAGAAGCGTGAGACAAAGGGTACATACACATTTGACGAATCAGCCAAGACCATCACATTCACCCCAAATATTGGTATGCCATATACAGCCTATGTCACCACACAAGGCTCGACAATGACGCTCACATTCAATGCAGACAAGCTCATGGACACCCTCAAGACCATCTCAAACGCTACTGCCAACCTCAGCTCTACAGCTGCTATCATCAATGCTTTGATAGGAAACTATAGCGGTATGCGACTCGGTTTTGAACTGAAGAAATAAAAAACAATCTGTAGAAGGTATGGCGCTCCGAGCCATACCACTCTGCCCTATAACATTATATATAATATACGGATAGAGTGGTAAGGCTTGGAGACCGCCCCTTCCAATATTGTATTTAGAGCCTTATAACTAACCACAACTTACTATGACTAATCAAGTATAAAGCCTTGATTTTCAATACTC
>CAKPST010000075.1 GCA_934183355.1 uncultured Prevotella sp. | reverse complement strand
TCATACTATCAAAGAACTCTTTGGCTGGCAGCGTAAAGCCGCTTAGCCGTTATCTCAAATTTTAACGAACCATTGTTTATAGGATATAGTTATAATATCATGAGAAAGCGTGCTCCGTCGGTGTAGCTTTCGTCAAGCTTTATCTCCGCCCCGAGCTTTTCGGCTATGGTGCAGCATATATGTAGTCCAAGTCCAGAGCCATGCACCGTATCGTTCATCTTCTTGTAGCGCTCAAATATCTCCTTACCTTTGCCTGTTGGAATGCCAGTGCCAGTGTCGGTGACTGAGAAAGTGAGCCTTCCTGGTGTCTCGATAGACGATAGATGCAGATGTATTTCTCCCTCGATGGTGTGCTTGCACGCATTGCCGAGCAGATTGACAAGCACCTGTTGTATGCGTCGGCTGTCCGACTCTATCATGTAGTCGTCGGCAAAGTCGGTAGTGAAGTACATCCTAACTGGGCCTTGTTTCCTCAATTCTGCCATCTGCACGGCGTCGCGGCACACGCGATTGATGGCAAATCGTGATGTCTGCACACGATAGTTGCCATGCTCAACGTCAGTTAAGTCGAGTACGTCGTCGATAATCATCGACAACATATTGAAACTATTGTAGATATAATCGTAAAATTCGGTCTTCTCTTCCTCGGAGTAGCTGCCATCGGGCATGCATAGCAACTGTGAGAATCCATACAGCGCATTGAGTGGAGTGCGTATCTCGTGCGTCATGTTCTGCATCATCATGGTCTTGGCATTGTTTGCCGCGACGTTGTCTCTGAGTTCGGCAAGCATCACTTCCTCCTCTTTCTTCTGAGCCGAGATGTCTTTGATGGTCACCACCAAGTGGCTCACCAGTCCATCGGCAGTTCGGTCGCACACGATGAACTCAAACTCCAACCAATCTATTCCTGTCCCACGATACTGTGTAGAGATGGAATTGCGATGACTGAGACGCTTGTCGAGCGTAGAGAGATCGATAAAATCAAGCATTCGCTGACGGTCGCAGGGATGACATAGGGTGAAGACAAATCTTTGTAATGCCTCCGACATACATCCTGTCTTGGAGATATATTCGGAGATGTATGAACGATTGTAGATATATGATGTATACCAGTCTTTCTGTACATCTCCATAGAAGATGCTTGAATAGGTATTGGCGAACGACTTCACCACGAGCATGTTCTGGTTATGACGGTTGACAGATGCTGTTACGTCATAGTTGTAGCCATCCACAACCAGAGTGCCAGCCTCGTCCTTATGTCCTACGCCGCCACAACGCATGTAGCGCAAGCCCAATGTGGGATGGTTCCAACGGTAGATTACCTCTTCGTTCACACCACTCTTCATCTTTTCCAAAGAGCCGAGAGCTTTGCCCAAATCGTCGGAATAGATGTGAGTAAGCCAGAAATTGCGTATCTCCTCTTCCGTCTTGCAGCTATCGCGCCCCAATCCCATCATTTCCAACATCGTAGGTGTGAGTGTTGTGCAAGGCTTTTTACCCTCACATATAGTAACACGCCATATACCCATATTGGCAGAATCGAGCACACTCATGATTTTACTCATGTGCATGCCCGATATATTAGTATTATCTGTTATAGTAGTCTGTTTCATGAAGAGATAGGCTTATATTGCTTTTTAATCTTCAAAATTACAGACATTTTGTTGTTTAACGCTCTATCCTACAGGTGTTTAACTAAAATTTAACACTTTTCGATATATAGCACTGACTTTTCGTTATAGGTCGAAGTTACTGCTCTTCGCCACCATTATAGTTCATTTGTATGTCACCACCCTGCTGGTTGTCTTGCATAGGACGATGCTTCTGCTTCATATTGCCGAAGTTCCATGTTAGTGTCATGTTCACCTTGCGTCCTCCCCAGCGACTCACCTGATGGCGTGTGAAGTTCTCACCGCTTGTAAACGATTCCCACTTGCGTGAGTCGAACACGTCGCGACAGTTGACAGAGAGCGTGAAGAGCTTGTTGAAGAAGTTCTTGCGTGCTCCGAGGTCCATGCTGTATCTGGCTTTGCTATAGCCCTGTGTTATCACCTGGCGTGAGCTGTATCGTCCAGTGCCTTGGATAGAGATGTCGTATGGCAACATCAGCGATGCCGTCATTCTGGCATTCCATGTGAAATTGTGGTCGGCTTTGCCTGTCACGGTCTGTCCGTCGATGTCATACGAGAATCCATTGAGCTTATAGTAGTAGGCATTGGCTGATGTGGTGAGGTCGAGTATGCGGAACAACTTGTTCTTCACTGTCAATTCTAAACCTGATGATAGGCTCTTGGCAACGTTCATAGATGTCGAATAGAAGAGTCCGTCGGTAGAATTCTTATAGCTGATGCGCTGTATGACGTCGGATGTGGGGCGATAGTAGGCGCTGACGAGCAACGAGTGGTCGGTCCAGGTCTTGAGATAGTTGAGCGAGAACGAGTTGCTGAACTCTGGTGTCAAGTATGGATTACCGAACGACACTGTTGTAGCGTCGCGTGTGTCGCGGAACGAGTTGAGCTCGCCACCCCATGGACGACGCATACGACGTGTGTAGTTGAGCTGCAACTGCTGTGTCTCTGTCATCTGCCATGCCAGGAACAATGAGGGGAATAGCTGGAAGTAGTCCTTCTTGAATGGTTTCTCACGCAGTGATGCGTCGTGTTCCTGCTCCCATGTATAGCTCTCGGTGTTGACATGCCAGTATTCGCCACGCAGTCCTGCCATTGCGCTCAGATTGCCAAACTTGTAGCTCAGTGTGGTGTAGAACGAGTGGAGGTCTTGCTTATATATGAATCTGTTGAAGTAGAGTTTGTCTTCAGCGGCGTTCTGTCCACCAAACGAGGTGTTGTCTACATACGACTCCTGCGGTGTATTCTCATGTGAGAAGTTGCCCTGATATCCAGCCTCTATCTTGAAGTCCTTGGTTATACGGTTCTCGTATTCGAGTTTCAGCTCCTTGCGGTTGTTGTTGATGTGCTGCGGACGATACTGATACTTATAGTTTACATCTGGATCAATGCCATATCCGAGGTAATTAACAGTAGAGTCCTGATACCAGTTGTCGCCATCCATCTTCCAACGACTCATGTCGGCTGTGAAGTCGATAAAGTGACTGTCGGAGAAGTTATGACGATAGTTGAACTCACCATAGTACATATTCATGTCGCTCTTAGAGCGACTGAGACGGTCGAGACGATAGTCGTTGAGCCCATTGGCTACGGCTGTATATACATACGGTGTGAAACTATTGCTTCTGCCGCCACCTTGCATAAACATTCCGCTTACAGAGAAGTCGTCCTTCTTAGTGGCATGCAGCGTTAGTCCGGCACGTGTAAAGAGGTTGTTGCCCCAATTATCGTTGTTGCTGCTGTAGGTCTGGTTGTATGTATTGCTGGTTTGCTGGCTCTCCGAGTGTCCTGTGTTAGAGCGATGGCGATAGCCAATGTTGGCGTATGCGTCGAGCAGACCGCTACTGTAGTTGATATTAAAGCTGCTGTTGGCTCCACCACGAGTGTCGCCACCTGCCTGAAGCGAACCATAGTAGCCCGCTTTGCGGTCTTTCTTGAGCACGATGTTGATGATACCAGCCGAACCTTCTGCCGAGAACTTAGCCGATGGGTTGTCTATCACTTCAATGCGCTCGATGCTTTCTGCCGGCAACTGCTGTAGAATCTGGGCACGATTGTCGCTTGTCAGTCCCGAATCCTTACCATTAATCCACACTTCTACCGACGAATTGCCACGCAGTGACACATTGCCATCGTTGTCCACCTCAATAGATGGCACATTATCGAGCACGTCAGATGCCGACTGTCCTGAGTTGCTGATGAGCTGTCCTACGTCAAACGACTTACGATCGACTTCGAGTTTCATTGTTGCTCGCTGTCCAGTCACGGTGACACCGCTGAGCATCTTGGCATCCTCTGCCATATAAAGTAGCTTGAAATGCACCTCACGATGGTCGGGAGTGATGGCAACGGGGCGTTTCACCTCCTTATAACCCATATACTTCAGACCAAGTGTATACTTGCCATCCTTCAATCCTTTCACCTGAAAGTTGCCGTCGACATCCGTCATTCCTCCACCAACGAGTTTGCCAGTAGACTCCTGCATCACCGACACGGTGACAAAGCCAATAGGTTCGGAGGTTTGTTTGTCGAGCACTTTTCCCTTGACAAGTCCCTGCGCAAGCACGGTTAGTGCGCAAAGACATTGTAAACATAATAGAACGATTCGTTTCATTAATTTATTTTCTTTTATTATTATTTTCCTGATACTTCAGACGCACACATAGTGTGCATAGTTTAATTGTCCGAGTATTTATTTAATAGTATTTCACATTACTCGGCAGTTCTGCCCAATGTGAGAAAGCTAAGCCGCACACCTTCCACACCCAACAGTTCCTTGCCGCAAGCATACAGCGAGGCTCCTGTAGTGATTATGTCGTCGACAAGCAGCACATGTTTGCCTCGCACAAGGTGGGCATCCACCACACTGAATGCGCCGAGCACATTGGTGCTGCGTGCATAGTGCGACAGCGATGCCTGGCTGATGGTGTATCGTGTGCGTTTGACGGCTTTGGTGCATACGGGAATGTGGGTGACTTGGCTCAGCGAACGAGCCAGTTCAAGACTCTGGTTGTAGCCTCGCTCACGCTCACGCCGACGATGTAGGGGCAGTGGAATGATGAGGTCGATGTCGTCGAAGAATCCTGATGGCATCATCTCCGAAGCCATGAGTATTCCGAATTGCTCAGCAATGTCGGGTCGGTTGGCATACTTCATACGATAGATGACGTCTGCCATTGGTGTATGCGGTGTATATAGCAGGAACGACGCTCCTCGCTCCACCTCAAGGCGACCCCACATTCGGCGCACCGTCTCGTTGTCATAAGGCGAGAGATGGTCGGCAAGCCGTGGCATCATCATTGAGCACATCATGCAGAGCATGTGTTCGTCGATACCGAGCCTTACTCCGCACTGCTCGCAGCGACGTGGCATTATGGTGTCAACGAATTGGTGCAGCACACGGAGCAAACGTCCAGCAAGCGTATGTCTACTCGTCATACGTTTCATCCTCGCCTTCCTCGGCATCATATTCGTCGGCATCGCTAATGCAACGTCGTATTATATCCATGCCATATCCTCGTCCGAGTGCAAATCGGATGAGTTTGCCATTAAGCTCATACTCGCTCTGCGCCTTCACACTGCGGCGTTTGGCGGCGAGCAGTTCGGTGAGTACGGCTATATAGTCGTCGTCGGGAACAGCGTCGAGCACACTACTGCGTATGGCTGACGATATGCCTTTGCGATAGAGTGCCTGCTCTATCTTGCGCCGTCCCCAACGGTCGAAGCGTATCTTGTCGCGCACGAAGAAACGGGCAAAGCGCTCGTCGTCGACAAAGCGCTCGTCTATAAGGCGGTCTATCACGCGCTCTATGATGTCGGGGGGCATTGCCCAGCGGCGCATCTTGTCGCGCATCTCGCCAGAGGAGTGCTCCGACTGGGAGCATAGGGCGGACAGCTTGAGCAAAGCCTCTTGCTCACTGACTTCCTTCTTTGTTTTCTGAAACATATAACAATGTATTTAATTGTTGTTGTCTTATTCTATCACTCCCTCCACAAAACGCGCCATGTCAAAGCAGTCATTGACAACCTCCACATGCTTCATTCCTTCGACTCGCATCATCTGCGCCGTTGCCTCCGCATACCTCGTGTTGCACTCAAAGAGCAGTCGTCCCCCACTCCTCAGCGCCCCCTTGGCATATCGTGTTATGGCATTGTAGAAGAGCAGCGGGTCGTCGTCTGGCACAAAGAGGGCGGTAGACGGTTCATGGTCGAGCACATTGCTGTCCATGTCGGCACGCTCGCTGTCGCAGATATACGGCGGATTGCTCACGATGATGTCCCAACGACTGTCCACGTCGGCGACATTGAGGGCATCCATGCGACGGAACACAACGTCAGCACCCAACTGTCGGGCATTGTCTCTGGCTATGTCCAGGGCATCTACAGAGATGTCCCAAGCCTCAACATAAGCATCAGGCAATGCCTTCTTCAAGCTCACGGCAATACATCCGCTACCCGTTCCGATGTCGAGCACACGCAGGGGCAAGCCCTTCATGTCGGCAGACAGAGCCACCACTCGCTCTACAAGCCACTCGGTCTCGGGACGAGGAATGAGTACACCCTTCCCCACTCTGAACTGATGACCTGCAAACCAGGCACTTCCCAACACATACTGTATAGGTTCCATCTGTTCCAACCGAGCCACAGCACCCTCAAGCCACATCGTGTCGTCGGCAGACAACTGCTCCACTCCACCGCAGAGAATATCGGCAAACGACAACGCAAACTTCTCTTCTATTATCATTCGTGCCATCGCACGTGCCTCGCCGAAATCGTATACGGCAGCAAGCCGATGGCATATATCTTCGTATTTCATAAGTATATATACAAAAAAAGTGAACATCCAAAAGAATGTTCACTCATATTAATCTTGTGCCGCGAGCGGGACTCGAACCCGCACAGCCATTACTGGCCAAGGGATTTTAAGTCCCTCGTGTCTACCAATTC
>CAKPST010000074.1 GCA_934183355.1 uncultured Prevotella sp. | reverse complement strand
GCAAAAAGACGTTGTTGACTTGTTGTTGGTGTTGTTGTTTTTTATTTTTTTTGTATACCTTGGTCTATCGTCCAATCCACGCTTCCGGGTTGAGCCTATTCTTCATCTTTCTCAACTGGAACTGCAATATATTGTCAGTAGCCACCGCACCGAGTGACTGACGTGTAGACACCTTCTGACCGCGGCTCACATTGACCGAACGTAAGTTGCAATATACCGAGATGTAGGCACCGTGGCGCACCATCACCACATACGAACCGCCATAACCGAATACAGCGCTCACCTCACCATCATATATAGAGCGAGCCTGACAGCCCGATTGTCCCATGATATTGATGCCCTTGTTGTCGATAGTGACACCAGATAAGCCCGAAACAGAGTTCTGTCCGTAGTGGCTCACCACACGATAGGAACCCGTGATAGGCATTGGCAGACGACCCTTGTTAGCCTCGAAACCACCCGACATCATACGGTCGACCGATGACATAGTGCGCGATTCCTCGACATTCTTCTTTGCCTCGGCTATCTTCTTAGTCGAACGCTGCTCGTCGGCTTGAGCCTTGCGCTCCACAGCCTGACGCTGAGCCTCAGCCTCACGAGCCCTCTGTTCGGCAGCAGCCTTCTGTTCGGCAGCACGTTGTGCCGCAGCCTCAGCTTCAGCCTGAGCCTTCTTCTTAGCCTCAGCGTCGCGTTGGCGCTGTGCTTCAACCCTTGCAGCCTCAGCACGTTCTTGCGCAGCCTTAGCCTCAGCCTTAGCTCTTGCCTCAGCCTCGCGTGCCTCGCGCAAGCGTCGTTCGTTCTCTAAGCGAGCCTTCTCAGCCTCAGCACGGCGTCGAGCAAGCTCCTCTTCGCGTTTCTTCTTAGCCGCAGCCTCAGCCGCCGCACGTCGCTTAGCCTCCTCGGCAGCACGTATACGAGCCTTCTCCACCTCGATAGCGATAAGACGGTCTATCTGAGCGTTAATAGCGTCGGCATCCTTACGCTGCTGAGCAATCACCTTTTGGATGGTCTTCTGCTGCTTTTGCAGAGACGACACCACCGTCTGCTGCTCCTGCTGCTTGCCCTCAAGAGCCTTTTGCTCCTGCTGTCCCTTGTACAGCATATTGGTCTTCTGACCCTTCACCTGCTTCAGCTGCTCATGTTTCTCGTTCACCTGAGCCTGCTTAGCCTTCACCATGTCGCCCTGTGCCTTCTGCCATGAAGCATATTCGCGCACAAAACGCATGCGTCGATACATCTGAGCAAAGTTCTTGGCAGAGAAGATAAACATCAATTCGTCTTGCAGCGAGTGCTTGCGCGACATATATCTCATCGACTTAACGTATTTAGCCTTGCGGTCTTGCAGCTGCTGCTCCAATGTCGAAAGCTGTGCATTGAGCATACCGATGTTGCCGTCGATGTGATGAATATCCTTCTGAATGCCGTCGATGTTCTTCTGATGCTTGTCAATCTCGCTATTGATGACAAGCAAGTCGCTGAGGCGCTTCTTCACGTCAGCCTGATTGGCACGCAATGCAGCCTCCTGCTTCTTTATCTCCTTCTGCATCTTGACACGTTTCGACTGCAATCCGCGTATCTCGTCAGTGGTATAGTCGGGACGTTTAGTCTTCTTGGTAGTCTTTCGTGCAGTGGTCTTCTTGGATTTGACAGCCTTTTTGGCGACAGGCTTGCGTGCGGTAGTGGTGCGTCGCTGTTGAGTAGTCGCCTTCTTTGTCGTAGCTGTCTTCTTGCTTTGCTGACTCTCGGAGTTGGAGGCAGTGGTTGGCAACGCGGCGAGCAGTGCAGCAGCAAGAGTACAAAGAATGTATTGTTTCATCTGTTTATTATTGTATTGAAAGGAGTTTCTTAAGAATGTCTTGAGCCTCTATCTTCTTGTACTTGGACGACAACTCGGTTTTGGTGTCCCAGTCGGCTGATGTCTTAGGCGACGACATTCGCACAGTGAGTTGAGCCGACTGTTGTCGCCCCGTGATGTTGGTCTGCACGGCAAACTGCTGTGACAGTGGGAACGGCTTGCCAGCAACGTTGCGGAAGTTGTCGTAGGTCCATGTCAATGTTGATGTGCCGTGTTGTGCACTCTTGTAGCTCACATTAGCAGCCTTGATTTGCGCCGTTGTCTTGTCAGCGTTCCATCGGTAGCTGATGTTGCCGTTGTTGTAGCTCACAGGCACAGAAGTGCTGACGGCAGCAAGGTCGCATACAAACTTCTTGAGAGCAGCCTCAGTTACGGTCTTCTCGCCAGGCAAAAACAGCTGATTCCAGAACAGCGACTGCAGCGAGTAGAACGTGATGCCGTTGTCGGCAAGGAAACTCACGTCCTTGTACGACGCCTTGATGTACTCCTTGTGGTAGCGGTCGACGAGCAACACATAGTCGGGTGTGAAGTCGATGCGTGCTATCTCCGAGCGTATGATAGGGATGAGCAGTTGCAGACGGATAATCTCGTCGCGTCGCATAGAGAACTTGCCGTCGCAACTGATGTCCTTGTTGCCAGCCACCAGACGGAAGTCGGCTGAGGCTACGATGTTCTTGGCTGTCGACTTGGTGTCGTTGACACGATTGAGGAAGTTGAGCTGTTCGGCTTTCTCTGCCTTTGATGTAGAAGAGATAGTGGTTGAAGAGCCCAAGTCGCCCACAACCTTCTTGCTTGCACACGATGCAAGCAAGAGTATAAGGGTGATGACAGGAAGTATTCTTTTCATTATTGTTCAATTTTCTTGGTTTTAATCTTTCGTCCGAGCACCGCCTTGTCGCCTCCAGCGTCTATCGCCTTCTGCCAGAGTTGGGCAGCTCGTTCCTTGTCGCCGCACATGCAGTAGATGTCGCCAGCATGCTCAATGACCACCGCCGACGGTCCTTGTGTAGAGTCGGTGTCGTTGTCAAGTGCGCGGTCGATATACGCCTTAGCCTCGTCGTAGCGCTGTTGCAGGAAGAGTATCCACGCATACGTGTCGAGATAGGTAGCATTAGTAGGATCTGCCTTTATTGTCTTGGCACTCATCTGCTCCGCCTTCTTCAGGTCGCGTCGCTCCTCAGAGAGATAATAAGCATAGTTGTTGAGTGCCGATACATTGTCGTCCTTCCATTGCAGACACGAGTCGTAGGCAGCAAATGCCTCGTCGGGGCGCTGTTTCTTGTATAGAATGTCGCCCATGATGGCATAGAAGTCGGACACAATGTCGGGGTCGCTCTTGTCGTCAATCTCTCCAACGCCACGCTTGAAGGCATCAAGAGCCTCGTCGTCGTGGTCGGTCTGGAAGTAGGCAAGGCCGAGGAAGTAGTAGAAAGCCATCTCCTCAGGAGCATATTGTGTACCCTCTCGGCTCAGTTTTATCACCTCGTCCCACTTGTTGTGAGGCCACAGGCTCTGTATCAAGCTCATTCGTGCCATCACATTCTCAGGTTCAATGGCAAGCGAGTGGGCGAATGTAGCGTTGACAGAGTCCTCTGGCATCTTCTTCATCTTCATGTACACCGCCTTCATATTGACGATGTCAACAGCCTTGGGCGACGCATTGATGGTGCGATCGAAGAGCTTGATGACAGGCAGACTGTCGCCACCCTGCTGCTCGCTTTCGCGTATAGCTTGTTGAAGTAGCGACACCTTGGTCTTCTGGTCGGTCTTAGTGCTGAAGAGAATGTCGTCGCGCAGTTGGTCGGCAGCCTCGTTGTTGCCAATGGAGCGATAGTAGTCGCACATCGAATTGAGTGCAAACTCGTTCTCACGGTCTTCCTCAAGAGCACTCTCAAACAGCTTGTAAGCCTCCTGTTTGCGGTCGTGATTCATGAGCCAGTTGCCCAACATCACCTTGTAGTTGGGCTCGTTAGGGTGCTCATCGTTCAACTTCTTGAGCATCAAGTAGGCATTCTTGTTGTCGTGACGCTGCTCGTAGACATTCATCTTGAGGAAAGTAAGCTCGTCGCTCTCGCCGTCCACCTGCTCCATACGCTCTATGGTGGAGAGCATTCGGGTGTAGTCCTTCTTGACACCATATAGTCGCATCAACAAGTCGAGTACATCGCTGCGGTCGCGATGATGGGCATACAGACTCTCGTATGCACGTATTGCGCTGTCATAGTCGCGTCGTCGTATGTATGTCTCAGCCACACTCTCCTGATAAGTGTCGTTGGCAGGCTGCAGTTGTGCGGCTCGTTCGAGACAAGAAATTGCAAGTGAGTCGCTATTGGTGTCGGCATAATACTGTGCCTGGCGGTAAAACACCTCGGCAGCGTCGGGGCGCAATGCAAGGCACGAGTCGAACAGACGCATAGCCGCCGAGTCGTTGCCGGCAATCTGATGTTGCACGGCTTCGAGGTAGAGACGGTCGAATAGGGGAGTGGCTGCGAGCATCGAGTCGGCGCTCACAGTCATAGTGTCAACAGACACGCCCCTACGTGGTGTGTTCATTGACGTGGATGCCATTCGGCTTGCGGCAGCAGGAGCAATGGCAAGCAGTGCTATAGTGCCGAGAGCCAGTATTGGGTTCTTGTATGGATTCATCTTATGGTTAGGATTGTTATTTCACTCCTGTGTGTCCGTAGCCACCGTCTCCGCGTTCGGTCTGGTCGAGTTCGTCCACCAGTTCAAACTCGCCCTGCTCATGTCGTGCAATCACCATTTGTGCAATGCGTTCGCCCTCGGTGATGACAAACGGCTCGTTAGAGAGGTTGACAAGCAACACTCCAAGTTCGCCACGATAGTCGGCGTCGATGGTTCCGGGCGAGTTGAGCACGGTGATGCCGTGCTTGAATGCGAGTCCTGAGCGTGGTCGCACCTGTGCCTCATAACCTTCGGACAGTGCTATGTACAGACCTGTAGGTATGATGCGGCGCTCCATAGGATTAAGTGTGATGGGTTCGGTGATGTTGGCACGCAGGTCCATTCCTGCGCTCTGTGGTGTCGCGTAGGCAGGAAGTTGCTGTCTGCCTCGGTTTACTATCTTAATTTTTACCATAATCAGTTTGGTGAATAATTCGTCAACCGCTTTCGGTTGAAAGTTACTAAACTGCAAAAATAATTATTAATAATGAGATAACCGACTTTTGTGTATTAAATTTAGTTTATTTCTTTTCCAAAATTAGTAACTTTGCCACGTAAACAAAACCAAGAATACAGCATGAACTGGCAACAACTCATATCCAACAAGCGCTTGGGTCAGGAAATCCACCATCCTAAGCGCCACGACGATCGTTCCGAATTTAAGCGCGACTACGACCGCCTCATATTCTCTGCCCCCTTCCGCCGTATGCAGAACAAGACACAGGTGTTCCCGTTGCCGGGTAGCATCTTTGTACACAACCGCCTCACCCACTCGCTTGAGGTGGCGAGTGTCGGCATGTCGTTGGGCAATGATGTGGCTCGCAGTCTGAAGGCTTTGCACCCCGAACTTGTCGGAACGCTATTTGAAGAAATAGGCACCATCGTCAGTACGGCATGTCTTGCCCACGACATGGGCAATCCACCTTTCGGTCATTCGGGCGAAAAGGCTATACAGGCATATTTTCGTGAGGGTGGTGGACAGTCGTTGCGTCAGAGCTTGCGCCCTGAGTTCTGGGAAGACCTAATCCATTTTGAGGGCAACGCCAACGCCTTTCGTCTGCTTGCTCACAGGTTTCACGGACGCCGTGAGGGTGGATTTGTGATGACCTATTCCACATTGGCGAGCATTGTCAAGTATCCTCATTCAAGCCGTTGTGCTAGCAAGAAGGGCAAGTTTGGCTTCTTCTGTTTTGAGGAGCACTATTTCCGTCGCATTGCCGACGACCTCGGACTGATACGTCTCTCGGCCGACGGCGAACCTCTGCGCTACGCACGTCATCCGTTGGTGTATCTTGTTGAGGCTGCCGACGACATCTGCTATGAGATAATGGACATTGAGGACGCCCACAAACTGCGCATCCTCTCGTTTGAGGAGACTACAAATCTGCTGCTCGGATTCTTCGACGAGCAGGGCAAAGCATACATCCACCGCCGTATAGAGGAGGAGGGCATCACCGATAACAATGAGAAAGTGGTGTATATGCGTGCTTGCGCAATAGGCAAACTTGAGAGTGAGTGTGCTCGTGCCTTTGTTGACAACGAGCAGGCTATCCTTGACGGAGCGTTAGAGGGTTCGCTCATCGACCACATCCACCCAGATGTGCGTGATGCTTATCGCACATGTGCCGCCATAAGTTGTCAGCGTATATACAACTCAAAGCCGGTGCTCGATGTGGAGTTGTCGGGATATAAGATTATGGAGACGCTCATGGAGGCGCTCATCGAGGCTGCTGTAAGCCCAGAGAAGTTTCATTCGGAGCAGTTGCGCAAGAGGTTCAGCAATCAGTATGACATCAACAGTCCCGACTTGGAGACGCGTGTCATGGCAGTCATCGACTTCATCTCGGGTATGACGGATGTCTTTGCGCTCGATATATATCAGAAAATACAGGGAATATCGTTGCCGATAGTGTAATCTACAACGATTAACGCACAATAAATAAATCAATTAACGATTAAATTAACGAAATCAATTAACGATTAAATTAACGAATAATTAACGGGCAATTAACCGATATTAACGACAAAGAAAAAAATAAGGTCGTTAATTCCGGTTAATTGCCCGTTAATTATCCGTTAATTTAATCGTTAATTATCCGTTAATTTAATCGTTAATTATCCGTTAATTTAATCGTTAATT
>CAKPST010000073.1 GCA_934183355.1 uncultured Prevotella sp. | reverse complement strand
AGCAGAGGGTCGGCGGTTCGAATCCGTCAACGCCCACACAACAGGGTGGATAAGTCGACAGACTTATCCACTTTTTTTATTTCCCATATTCACATACATAAGAACATGGTTTTTAAAGACATAAGAACATAAGGACATGTTTTTAAACCATATTATGCCCTTACTCTTCGGTGTTCGCCTACAAAATCCCCGTTTTAACTATATTTAATCATTTTGTGTCCTTTTTGTAATATACTTAGTGTAATTTTGCACCTGTATTAGATAGTTATCATCTGATATTCTAAACAAACCTAAAAAAATAGCCGACAGCAATGCCGACAAACCTAACTATAAAATTAAACATTTTTCTAACTTTTAAAAACTTATGATTATGATTAAACATTTACGATTATTGATGGTAATGCTACTCGCAACTCTGTGGACTGCGGGATGGGCAGGCGTAGGCGATACGTACAAATTGGTGACAAATGTTTCTGATCTGAACGATGGTGATGAGTTCATTCTTGTTGCTAAAAACGGTACAAGCTATGTTGCTGCAGGTGAATTTATTAGTAAGAATAATAAATTTAATCCAGTTAAAAATGTAATTATAAATAACAATGTGATTAATTGGGTTGATGGTTTTCAAGTATTCACATTAGAGAGCTCGTCAAGTAATTGGTATATAAAGTTTGTGTCTGGTTATTTAAGTGGTGCTTCAGGCACAGATATTTCTATTGAGCCAAACAAGAAGAATGCCAAAACGTTAAAAATAACCATTGGTAAAGATAATGCTGCTAAGATTTCTTTTATAGGAGTAACTGATAGATATATTTCTTATTCGATATCTAACAAGGCGTTTAAAAATTATTCAACTAAATCAAATCCAATAATTCCTCAAATATACAAAAAGGAAGTCAATTCCAATCTGCTCGATCCTGGCTTCAAATATGCAGAAGCAAGCAAGACTATTGATTTGAATGAAACATGTTTCTTCCCTACAAATGTTAAATTCTTCACAAACCCTAATAATATTACTAGCATTACGTACACAAGTAGCAACAATGAAGTAGCTACGGTAACTACAGATGGTGATATTGAATTGCTAAAAGAAGGAACCACCACTATTACAGCTTCATTCGCAGGTGATGCAACATATAAAGCAGGAAAGGCTTCTTTTGAACTTAATGTAGTTGATAGCCGTTCTGCTGACAATGGTCTCGGATTTAGTGCAAGTTCATGGGTAGCAGACAAGAAGGATATTGACGGCAATACACACACTTATGTGACATTGGCAAATCCAAATAGTCTTAAGGTTACTTACAGCAGTAGTAATGAAAATGTGGCTATGGTAGATAAGAAAACTGGCGAGCTTATGCTTTGTGATGAAGGCACTACCATTATCTCTGCAAACTTTGCTGGCAATGAGACATACAAGCCTGCAACTGTTTCATATGAACTTACAGTAAAGAATACTCAAATATCTGAATGTGTTGTGACATTTACTGCTGGTGTGGATAAAAGTACCAATAAATTGACAAAATATGGAGAGACAATATCTTCAACAAATGCTAATTTCAATTATGGTGAATATAGATTGTATGCTAATGCTACAACAACAATATCTACAACACGAGGCAATATTTTGAAAATCGAGATGGAAGGAAACGACACCGATTATCCTCTTGATAGATTGAATTCAAATGACGGTAAAAGTACGGCTACACAAACAACCTTTATTTGGGAAGGGAATGCAACTGAGGTTAAGATTAAACATTCCAAACAAGCACGAGTAAATACTATCAAGGTTACTGTAGAACTCCCCAAGGCAAAGGATTTCACCTACAACGAGGATGACGTCAACACCATCGTTCCTTATGACAACGCCAACGTAACCCTCAACCGCACGCTCTACAACGATGGTTGGAATACATTCATCGTTCCGTTCGACATCACAGCCGAGCAGATTAATGCTCAGTTTGGTGAGAAAACACAGGTGATGGCATTCGACGTGAAAGCTAATGATAAAATGGTTAACTTCACACCGGCTATAGCAATCGAGGCTAACAAGCCTTATTTGATTATGCCTGTTAATGAAAGAACATCATACACATTTGCGAATGTAGTTGTTAAGGAAGGTAAGCCTGAGGTATTGACAACACAGGGCGGCATTCAGTTCACTGGCATCTATTCACCGGAGAACATTGTAGAGAAATATAACTCTTACACTGTTGCCGGCATCAACTCTAAGGATCAGATCGTGAAGTTGAACAATACTGGTAATGCCAAGGCATTCCGCGCCTTCTTCATCCTCCCTGCTGGCACATCTGCATCTTCGTGCATGCTCAACATCGGCGGCGAGGCTACATCTATCGACAAGATTCATGTAGAGGGCGGTCTCAACCCAGAGGCTCCTGTATACAACCTCCAGGGACAGCGCGTCAACGGCAAGCAGCTCCCGAGTGGCATCTACGTACAGAACGGCAGAAAGTTTGTCGTAAAGTAAATATGACGGCTTACTGAAATGCATGTGAAATCTAAAACAAACAACAATAAATAAAATCAACGATAACATGGAAAAGAAATTATATCAAACACCCCATATCGACATTGTGGAAGTGGAGACTGTTATGCCTATAGCTACATCGCTCACTCCTAATGGAAAGGATGGAGTACAGAGCGACCTCGGTGACATAGAAAGCGGTGAAGGCATGTCGCAAGACGAGATGCGTTCGTCAAACTTCTTCAACCACTGGGCTGACGAAGACTAATAGCAACAAACTTTAGAGGAGGGTGTGGCATCGCTGCCATGCCCTCATTTTCTTTCAATCGGCATGATATATGTCAATAAATGTTTCGTTTCGCAACTAAAACCGACATAAAATATTACAAATCCTTTGCAATTTCGCTAAATTGCTGTATCTTTGCAATGTTTTTCATGGTATTAGATTTAAGGTTAACAAGATTGGGACTCAGCGGAGCCCCTTTTTTTATGCCCAAACGTGAAATAATGAAAAATATCGCAACTAATGGCAGAAAGATTACGTTATATGGATTTTTATTGATAATTTTGCCTAATTGATACACTACTACGTTATTATACTACAAAACTAAAAACAATAATTAAGTATGAAGAAAAGTTTTATAGCCATTTCGCTGCTTGCCCCTTTGGCGGCACAGTCGATGTATGCGGCTAAGAAGGCTAAAGCCGATCCGCAACGTCCTAATGTCATCATCATCTTCGCTGACGACCTCGGCTATGGCGACCTCGGTTGCTATGGTGCCAAGAACGTGCAGACTCCTAATGTCGACCGACTCGCACAGCAGGGCATCCGATTCACCGACACACACGCCGTGGCTGCCACCAGTACGCCGTCGCGCTACTCGCTGCTCACGGGTGAGTATGCTTGGCGCCGCCCCGACACCGACATCGCTGCCGGCAATGCGGGCATGATTATCAAGCCGGGACAGTTCACCATGGCAGACATGTTCAAGAGCTGCGGCTACAGCACTTGCGCCATCGGCAAGTGGCACCTCGGACTGGGCGAGAAGCAGGGCACTCAAGACTGGAACGCCCAGTTGCCAATGAGCCTCGGCGACATCGGTTTCGACTATCACTATATCATGGCTGCCACAGCCGACCGTGTGCCATGCGTCTTTATAGAGGATGGCAGCGTAGCCAACTGGGATGCCGAGCACCCCATCGAGGTGAGCTACAAGAAGAATTTCAAGGGAGAACCCACGGGCAAGAACAATCCCGAATTGTGCTACAACCTTAAGTCGAGTGTGGGCCACAACCAGAGCATCGTCAATGGCATAGGTCGTATAGGCTATATGCGCGGCGGCGGCAAGGCAATATGGAAGGACGAGAACATCGCCGACTCCATCACTTCGCACGCCATCAGCTTCATCAAGGCTAATAAGGAGAAACCCTTCTTCATGTATTTCGCCACCAACGACGTTCACGTGCCTCGTTTCCCTCATCCGCGATTCCGTGGCAAGAGTGGCATGGGACTCCGTGGTGACGCCATCGTGCAGTTCGACTGGTCGGTGGGACAGATAATGGAGACCCTCGACAAGCTGGGCATCGCCGACAACACCATCATCATCCTCTCAAGCGACAACGGCCCCGTTGTGGACGACGGCTATCAGGACCGCGCCGAGGAGCTGCTCAACGGTCACAAGCCAGCCGGACCATGGCGCGGCAACAAATACAGCGCCTTTGAGGGTGGCACACAGGTGCCTGCCATTGTGCGCTGGCCTATGAAGGTGAAGGGCGGACAGACCTCTACAACGCTGATGTCGCAGGTAGACTGGATGGCATCGCTCGGCAAACTCATCGGAGCACGATTCCCCAAGGGGAGCGCCCCCGACAGCCAAGACCGTCTGGGCAATCTGCTCGGCACCGACACCACCGACCGTCCCTACGTCATAGAGCTTGCCTACAACCACGTGCTCTCCGTGCGCACCAAGGAGTGGAAGTACATAGAGCCAAGCGACGGCCCCAAGGAGATAGACTGGGCGCCCAAGACCGAGACCGGCAGCGACCCACAGCCACAGCTCTACAACATACAGGACAGCAACTGGGAGGGACAGAACGTGTCGGCATCTCATCCGCAACTGGTGTATGACATGCAGAACATCCTGCGCCGCGAACGCGAGAAGGGTGCCAAGACATCACACTTCGTGCCGGGAATATAAATAAGAAGTCGGCAAAAACAAAAAATAACTGTCTAAAGTTTTTTTATGTCGTAGTAATTTGCTACTTTTGTGCTTGATATAGATTGATGCTCTATACAAAAGCATAGGCATAAACATTTCTAACTAATGTAATAACTATAAATTATGAAACCAACACTTTTCCTCCTCGCTGCAGGTATGGGTAGCCGTTATGGTGGCTTGAAGCAGCTTGACGAGCTGGGTCCTCACGGTGAAACCATCATGGACTACTCTATCTACGATGCCATCAACGCAGGCTTCGGCAAGCTCGTATTCGTTATCCGTAAGGACTTCGAGGACGACTTCCGCCGCATCGTTCTGTCTAAATATGAGGGTCACATCCCATGCGAGCTCGTATTCCAGTCTCTCGACGCACTGCCAGAGGGATTCACATGTCCTGAGGGTCGCACCAAGCCTTGGGGCACCAACCACGCCTTGATGATGGGCGAGAGTGTTATCAACGAGCCGTTCGCTGTGCTCAACTGCGACGACTTCTACGACCGCGACGCTTTCAAGGTGCTTGGCAAATGGCTTAGCGAGCTTCCTGAAGGCTCTACTGGCAAGTATGCTATGGTAGGCTTCCGCGTAGGCAACACTCTCTCTGACAGCGGTACTGTTAGCCGCGGTGTATGCGCCAACGACGAGAACCACCACCTTACATCTGTAGTTGAGCGCACCAAGATTCAGCGCATCGACGGCGTTGTGAAGTATCTCGACGACGACGGCGAGACATGGGTGGCTATCCCTGATACAACTCCGGTGTCTATGAACTTCTGGGGCTTCACTCCCGACTACTTCAAGCATAGCAACGAGTTCTTCAAGACATTCCTCTCTGACCCTAAGAATATGGAGAACCTCAAGAGCGAATTCTTCATCCCATTGATGGTGGACAAGCTCATCAACGACGGCACAGCTACTTGCGAGGTGCTCGACACCACATCTAAGTGGTTCGGTGTGACATATCCAGAGGATCGTCCGGGTGTAGTGGAGAAGTTCCAGAAGCTTGGCGAGGAGGGTGTATATCCTGAGAAGATGTTCTAAGGAGTAAATATCACTTGAATATAAAAAAGAAGAGAACTTTATACAATTAAAGTTCTCTTTTTGCGTTATTATAGTAACAACCGCATTATTAAAGAATGAAAAGACTTATAGATATAATAGCTTCAGCAATAGCTCTGATATTATTCGCCCCATTGTTCGCCGTGTGCTATGTGGCAATACGCTTGGAGGATGGGCAGCCTGTCATCTATCGACAGGAGCGCATTGGGCTGCATGGCAAGCCGTTCTATATCTATAAGTTTCGCAGTATGATTCACGAGGCAGAGAAGGATGGACCTCAGCTGCTGCTCGACGGTGCGTTGAGCGACCCCCGACTCACCCGTGTGGGCAGATGGATGCGTGCTCATCATCTCGACGAATTGCCACAGTTGTGGAATGTGTTCAAGGGCGACATGGCGTTTATTGGTTATCGTCCCGAACGCAAGTTCTATATCGACAAGATCATTAAGTTTAATCCGCGCTATGAGGAGCTGTATGCCATTCGCCCTGGTGTGACGTCGTATGCCACACTGCACAACGGCTATACCGACACAATGGAGAAGATGCTACGCCGCCTCGACTTCGACCTCTACTATCTCGAACACCAAAGCTTGTGGACCGACTGCAAAATCCTATTCACCACATTCTTCCATATATTGTTTGGCACAAGGTTTTGAGCCTACTAAACAAAGTTTTTATTTTTCTACTGCAATCTGCAATTATTGCGAAAATATCGGTGTAAGGTGCTGATATACATGAAGTTGGAGGCTTGCAGTAGGGCTTGCAGATGGCAGGTTTACTGCAAGCCATGAGTATTCGATGCATGGTATTGTTAGTGCAAGGGCTTAGTACGGAGTGTAACTGGGCTTAGTATGGAGTATAACTGGGCTTAGTACGGTTAGTATGAGGGCTTAGTACAGAGTGTACAAGAATGTTGGTGAAATATTGGGTTGGTGAGTCCCGAGGTTTTGTGGAATTGATTGGTGAGTCCCGAAGGGACGGCATAATATAGGATAGGGCGTGAGCCCTATTTAAAGTGTGGTATATATAAAGATCTTCCCCTCCC
>CAKPST010000072.1 GCA_934183355.1 uncultured Prevotella sp. | reverse complement strand
TGGTGCATGTATATGAGCTTGAATGGTGACAACTGGTGCTCAAGCATCGTATGTTTTACAAGCGACAATATCGAGGGACCATGGAAATATCAGGGTCCGGTAGTGTTCTCTGGTTTCTTTGGAAAGTGTGCACACAACTCATACGCAGCTGCTAACGATTGGAAGAACACCGACCTTGCCATTGCAACTGGTGCAACATCGTTGCCCGAGAGATATAACGTAGGCGACAAGTGGGGCACATTCTGGCCTAACTGTATAGATCCATGTGTGTTCTATGATGACAATGACAACCTTTGGATGAGCTATGGCTCATGGTCGGGTGGTATATTTATGTTGAAACTTGATGCAACTAATGGTTTGCGCGATTATACTTATCAGTTCCCGTATGAGGTTAACGGCAAGGCTGCAACTCAGGGTGCTGCCAGTGCCAACACCACAAGCGACCCTTACTTCGGCAAGAAGATAGCTGGCGGCTACTATGTATCTGGCGAGGCAAGCTACATCGAGAAGATTGGTTCGCACTACTTCCTCTTCATGAGCTACGGTGGACTTGAAAGTACAGGCGGTTATCAGATGCGTGTGTTCCGTTCGGATAATCCAGAAGGACCATACGTAGATTGCAACGGCACATCTGCAATTACAAAACGCTATCTTTTGAATTACGGAGCCAAGACAGCCGATAACCGTGGAGTGTTGCTCTTTGGTGGCTACAAATGGGATTCGATGTCGGGAGCAGAGATAGCACAAGGTCATAACTCGGCCTTTACCGACAAGCAGGGACGCTCTTTCGTTGTATATCACTCACGCTTCACTAATAAGGGCGAGGGTCATGAGGTGCGTGTTCATCAATTATTCCTTAATGATGAGGGTTGGATTATGGCTGCTCCATTTGAGTTTGACGGCGAGACCATTACCAATAACGATATTGCAACAAAGGCTTCTATCACAGACAGCGAGATAGCAGGCGACTATCAGTTTATGCGCCACGAGTATGGTCAGGACACCGAAAATAAGGCTTACGAAACAGCTGTAAATATTCGTCTCAATGCCGACGGCACTATAACGGGTTCTGAAGAAGGAACATGGGAGCGCACAGCTGGCACCGACTATATTAATCTCACAATCAATGGTGTAGTATATCGTGGTGTTTTGGTTCGTCAGACAATCGACTATACCAATATTCCTGCTATTGCTATTGCAGCTCTCTCATCTTCAAGTGGCTCTACTACACTTGGTCAGAAGACATACACCAAGCAACAGGAGGTATGGGCAGTCAAGGCAGATGCCAAGGCAGCTATTAAGTATACAGTCAACAAAATAAACCTTCCGTTCGACGACGGCACCATTCTTGAGGAGTCGCCAGTTCTGCCTACAGAGGGTTTGCTCGGCACCAACGTTTCTTGGACATCGAGCGATGAGTCGATACTCACATCCGACGGCACCGTCAAGGGCCAGGGCGAGGTGACGATGACCATGACTGTAAGCAAGGACAACTACGTATACACCAAGGACTACACCCTCAATGTTGAGGCTGATGTTGAGGCTGACGCCCCGGTTTACTACCCAGTCTCTATGCAGAAGAACACTACAGCCGGATGGTGGACCAACTTCTCTACCGACTACTACAATCTGAAGAAGGGCGGCAAGGCTGAGCTTAAGTTCTACAACTACAGCAACAAGAAGGCAAACTGGAACAACTGGTGCCTCGTTGCAGCCACAGCCGAGCGTGGTGCCGATGGTTATGCTGAGCACTTTGCACTGCGTGCCGACAACTATGGTTGGTTTGCAGCAGCAGGAGGCAATACTGCCGAAAACACTTCAAATATCGACTTCACAATGCAGAGCGAATACAACTGGGATACATTCATGGACGATATGGATGGCTCTTTGGTTGATATGAATGTTGAGTTTACTACAGGCAATGTGGTTAAGGTTATATCTACCATCACCACAAAGGCTGCAAAGGTATACAACTACTCGTTCACTATGAAGCTCGTTGAGAACCAGTCTAACGTAACTCTCTTCTTTGTGAACGAAGGTTCATACATCGATGGCTCAAGCATCTCTACTGGCATCAATACTCCTGTTGCTATCACCAAGAAGTCGGAGAGCGAGGGCAAGTGGTTTAACCTCAACGGACAGCAGGTAGACCATTCGTATAAAGGCATAGTTGTTGTCAACGGACGTAAATTCTTGAACAAGTAAGTATAGTATAATGATTCTTAGAAAATATTTAATTGGAGCAATGGCGTTTGCCATTGCCCCAATCTCCAATATTGTCCATGCTCAGACCTCAGTACCTCCACCTCCAGTCGTAGAAACTCCGATGGTACACGATCCAGTCATGGCATTCGAGAACGGCAAGTACTATCTCTATTGCACGGGCCATGGTATAACGCAGATGACGTCTACCGACCGTCGTCATTGGACCATTAAGCCCGACGGTGTGTTGCCAGGCAATAAGATTCCGTCATGGACACGCGACAGTGTTCCTGGTTTTGAAACCCACATTTGGGCTCCCGATGTCATCAAGTATCGTGGCAAGTGGTATCTCACTTATTCTTGCTCGACGTTTGGCAAGAACACATCGGCTATAGGATTGCTTAGCAATACGTCGCTCGCCAATGCTGACGGATGGAAGGACGAGGGATGCATCATTGCATCCAAGGGCGACCGTGACAACTGGAACGCTATCGACCCAAACATCGTCATAGACAAGAAAGGCACCCCGTGGATGACATGGGGCTCGTTTTGGGATGGCATTCAGATGATACAGCTCGACCACACCTTGCACGTCAAGCGTGGAGCTAAGCCAGTGACTATTGCTCGCCGTCACGCCGTAGGCGACACTAATGTAGAGCCTAACCCAACATCTGAATTTGCTGGTACCAATGCCATTGAAGCTCCATTCATTATGCAGCATGGCGGTTATTATTATTTGTTCGTGAGTTGGGACTATTGTTGCCGTGGCACCAAGAGCAACTATCGTGTTGCTGTCGGCAGAAGCAAGAAGGTGGCTGGACCATATCTCGACCGCAATGGCAAAGACATGCGTGAGGGTGGAGGAACGCTCTTTATCGAAGGCGACAAGCGTGAGTTTGAGGCTGCAGGACACTGCTCAGCCTACTCATTCGATGATGGCAACTGGTTCTTCTGTCATGGTTACAGTATGCAGAACAATGGTGCTCCATTGTTGATACAGAAAAAGATAACGTGGACAGCCGACGGTTGGCCGACGTTGTAATCATTGCTTTTAATAAACACAATAGAATTAAAAACGATAAATGAAACCAAACAATATCCTTCTTTCTGCGTTGCTTGCATCTGCGCTTACAGCCAACGCTCAAGTAAAAATAAATATAGATGCTGCCAATCCTGGCATCAAGGTGTCGCCCAATCTCTACGGCATCTTCTTCGAGGACATCAATCATGCTGCCGACGGCGGACTCTATGCTGAGCTCATCAGCAACCGTTCGTTTGAGGACAGCGACACAGCCACACCAACATGGCGCACCAAGGCTGCCAAAGGTGCAACAATATCTACTCAGCTCGTGAGCAAAGCTCTGCTCAACAAGGCTCAATGTAAGGCATTGCAAATAAATGTTGCAGCCACTCCGTCAGCTACTGCCTCTATAATCAATGAAGGTTTCTGGGGCATCAATTCAGTGCAAGGCAGAACCTACAAACTCTCGTTTTGGGCTATGGGCAAATACAAGGGTGGCATTAAGGCACGTCTTGTCAGTGCTGATGGCAAGAGTGTTTATGCTGAGACTATAGTCAATGCCGTTGTCGGCAAGAAGTGGACAAAATACTCAGCCGAACTTACTGCCAATGCTAACGACCCTAAGGCACAGTTCGAACTGGTGCTTGATGGCAAAGGAACAATGACATTGGATGTTGTTAGTCTCTTCCCACCAACATTCAAGAATCGCGAGAATGGTCTGCGTCCCGACCTCGCCCAACTTCTTTATAACATCCATCCGAAGTTCGTTCGTTTCCCAGGTGGTTGTTATGTAGAGGGACAGGAGTCGCCTGAGAATGCTTTCCATTGGGAGAAGACCATCGGGCCTATCGAGGAACGCCCCGGACACAAGAACGTCAACTGGCGCTATCGCACAAGCGACGGTATGGGATTTGACGAGTATTTGCAGCTTGCCGAGGATCTCAAAGCCAAACCTCTATATGTTGTTAATGTTGGTTTGTGGCATGGAGGCATGACACCAGTTGACAGCATCCAACCGTGGATTGATGAGTGTATGAATGCATTGGAGTATGCCAATGGTCCTGTTACGAGCAAGTATGGCACTTTGCGTGCCAAGAATGGTCATCCCGAACCATATAATATCGAATATCTCGAAATTGGCAATGAGAACAATCAGCCCGATCCTGCTCTTCAGAGCGACCACTACTATGAGCGTTTCAAGAAGTTTAAGGATGCCGTGCTCGCCAAATATCCCAATATGCACCTCATCGGCAACGTTGTGGCTTGGGGTGACGATAATCCCACATGGGATAGCAAAGAGAGCGTAGAGTTGCTCGACGAACACTATTATCGTAATCCGGCTTGGTTTGCCGAGAACTTCCGCAAGTATGACAATTACGACCGTAAGGGTTCGGAAATATATGTTGGCGAATATGCCGTAACTCAGGGCTTCGGCAATATGGGCTCACTTGATGCCGCACTCGGCGAGGCTGTCTACATGATGGGCATCGAGAACAACAGCGACATTGTCACAATGGCATCGTATGCTCCAATCTTTGCCAACCTCAACGACCGCATGTGGGCACCCGACATGATTCAGTTCACATCCGACAAAGTGTTTGGCACTCCGTCCTATTATGTTCAGAACGTGATGGCAAACAATGTTGGTACACGTGTACTCAACGTTAAGCTGGACAATCCCTATACCTATGGCAATACTCAGGTAAAGCCTGCAGTATGTCGAGTTGGTATGGGTACATGGGCAACACAAGTGTCATTTGAGGATAAGGGCTATACCGACGACAAGGGCAATGCTCAACCAATGACTTTGCAAGAGCTTCCTACTGATGTGCGAGGCGACTGGAAAGTAGAGGGCAATGTCATTAAGCAGACATCTAATGGTGAGAGTTGCATACGTCTTAATCCTGGTGAGATAACATCTGACGGATATATATATAAGGTTAGAGCACGCAAGGATGCAGGCAACGAAGGTTTCCTTCTTATCTTCAACTATGTCGACGATAAGAACTACTGCTGGCTCAACCTTGGTGGATGGAACAACACTCAGCATGGCATCGAGCAGATTGTTGATGGTGCCAAGGGACAGGTAGCGACAGTATCTGGCACTATAGAGACAGGTCGTTGGTATGACATTGAACTTAAGGTTGTGGGCGACAGCGTATGTGCAAGTCTTGATGGCAAGCAGATATTCGCTACAAAGCTTCGTGCCAATACTTTGCCAGGTGTGTTCTCTACGGCTACACTCGACGAGAAAACAGGTGAGGTTATTCTAAAAGTTGCCAATACAAGCAGCGAGAATACCACTGCCGACATCCATATCAACGGCAAGACAATATCTGGTGGCAAGCTAATTCGTCTTGCTGCAAAGAACGGCAAAGAAGAAAACACCATTGACAACCCGACGAACATCTATCCAACTGAGACTTTCGTCACAACATCATCAAATGGTGGAGTGGTGGAGATACCCGCCAATTCGCTTAGCATCTTCCGATTGAAGTAAAAACATTTTAATAAGTAAGTCCTGTAATGGATGGCATAATATAGGCAAGGCTTAAAGCCCTAATTTATATTATGCAGTCCATCACAGGACTTTCTAATTATCTTCTTTATCTCCCATCAACCGCTTTTGTTCACGTTCAAAGTTCTCTAAGAAGTGAATCTCTACAGGTGAGAGGTTGTTCTTGGTACGCTCCTTAAATTTGTCGTATTCATGCTCGGCTTTCCTTTGGCAAGTTTGGCGGAGATTTTGCCTGCATGAGTGAGGATGTCTTTTTGGGAGATACGGAGGAAGTCATCGAGAATATTAATCCAGTCCTTCATGTACATCGGGCGGTGTACCTTGCGGTAGAACACCTTCTCACTGGAGCGAATGTCACGTATTCTTGCAAGCAGTTCGTCAAAGTAATTGCCACCCCCAGCTCGTTTCAAGAGGTCATCGTTCATGGCGAAGCCTTTTACTATATACTCCTTCAACACCTTGGTTGCCCATATACGGAACTGAACACCACGGTAGGAATGCACGCGGTAGCCTACGCTGATAATCATGTCGAGATTGTAGTAAGCTATTACCCTTTCAACCTTGCGAGTCCCTTCATTTTGAACTGTTGCAAAATTTGCAATAGTTGCCTCTTCTTGTAATTCTCCATCCTCTAACACATTCTTTACGTGTCGTGAGATTGTGGATTTATTACGTTGAAATAACTCTGCCATTTGGTCAAGTGAAAGCCAGACAGTATCGTTCTGCAACTTCACCTCTATCTGTGAGTCTCCGTCAGGAGTTTGATATAACAGAAATTGTCCTTTATCCATATTTTTCTATTGCTTATTCCTCAGCTCCGCTATCAAGTCATTAACAATATAAGTGTCGCTCATCAGATGCAGCCCGAGGTCTTTGTCGTGAAGCATACGGCAGACATCAGAGTCATAGAAGAGTTGCAAGGCTCTATCGGTAGATATGTGCAACGTATCAGCTAACTGTGCTATGATACGAGCTATTTTGTTCCATAATAAGAAGTCCAACATAACTATATCCTTTCGTATGATTTAAACTGCAAATTGCTTTTCCATTTATTCCTTTTCCCAATTCTTTAGAGCCTCAACAACATCATTTGCTACGGCTTCACGACTCTCTGTATGCAAAGTGTCGTAGCAATCCTGTATGAGACTCTTGATAAGTCCCACCTTCTCCAGTCGCCTTCTCATCTCCGACGGCGATATATTCATCTTCTGCGCAGAAGCCTCGATAGCCAACAC
>CAKPST010000071.1 GCA_934183355.1 uncultured Prevotella sp. | reverse complement strand
AAGGCTGAGCTCGTAGGCTCTGTATTCCACCTCGACGCTGAGGCTTGGAAGAACATCATCATCGCTTATGAGCCAATCTGGGCTATCGGTACAGGCAAGACCGCTACTTCAGACCAGGCTGAGGAGATGCTGGCTTACATCCGTTCTATCGTAGCTGAGAAGTATGGCCAGGAGGCTGCTGAGGAGACATCTATCCTCTACGGTGGTAGCTGCAAGGCAAGCAACGCTGCTGAGCTCTTCTCTAAGCCTAACATCGACGGTGGCTTGATCGGTGGCGCTTCATTGAAGTGCGCTGACTTCAAGGGCATCATCGACGCTTGGAAGAAGTAATTCGGACATAAGCCGATAAAAAAAGAAACAGTGAGGCTGCGACCCGTCAAGGATGTCGCGGTCTCACTGATTTTCGATTTTACACATTATATAATATATACAATATTACTCACTTATACGAATAACAAAATGAAACGCTTTTTCTTCATGTTCAGCATTCTGCTCTGTATCGGCATCACCGCACAGGCGCAGACGTTCACACAGCACCTGCAAGAGAAAAAGCAGGGCAAGGCAAACGTCACCGTGACGCAGAGCCGCGAAATAGAGGAATTGGTGAATGGCGCCAATGTGAGCGCACGAAAGCAGGAGCCTGTGACACCAGGTCAGAGCACTGCAACATCCAATACCACCCCTACCAAGAAGCAGAACACTCATGAGTCGGCACAGACTCAACAGCATAAAGAAAACTCGTCGAGTGTGGAAAGCCACAAGACGACAATACATCCCGACAACCGACATGCGGAGACGGCAGAAACACAACACACCGAGACTACTGACACAGAGGCAGAGGCTCCGTCGGTGGACATGAGCAAGAAGGTGATGCGTCGCTCGTACAAGGTGAACGGGTATCGTGTACAGGTGTATGCCGGAGGCAATTCACGCGACGACAAGATTAAGGCACAGAATGCAGGAAATGCCGTGAAGAGGGCATTCCCGAGTCAGCCCGTATATGTCCACTTCTACTCGCCACGCTGGATATGCCGCGTGGGCAACTATCGCACCTACGAGGAGGCTAACGCCATACTACAACAGGTGAAGAAGATGGGCTATAAACAGGCTTGCATCGTAAGCGGAAAGATAACTGTTGCTTATTAGGCAATAAATAAAAACTCAAAATAAAAAACTCATAAATCATAACACATGAATCTTAATCCCGAATACCGCGAGGGGCTCGACGACCTCGCAGTCCACTATAAGCAAGTGTTGACGTTGCTTGGTGAAGACCCTGAGCGCGAAGGACTACAGAAAACCCCAATGCGTGTAGCCAAAGCTATGCAGACGCTGACACGCGGATATTATCAAGACCCACACAAGGTGCTAACTGACGCTCTGTTCAAGGAAGACTACAACCAGATGGTCATTGTCAAGGACATCGACGTGTTCTCGCTCTGCGAACATCACATGCTGCCATTCTATGGCAAGGCTCATGTGGCATATATTCCCAATGGCTACATCACAGGATTGAGCAAGATAGCGCGTGTGGTTGACATCTTCTCGCACAGATTGCAGGTGCAGGAACGACTGACACAGCAGATACGTGAGTGTATAGAGCAGACACTGCATCCGCTTGGCGTGATGGTAGTGGTAGAGGCAAAGCACATGTGCATGCAGATGCGAGGAGTGGAGAAGTTGGGTTCGGTAACAGTTACGAGCGACTTCTCGGGAGCTTTTGAGCAGGCTAAGACACGTCAGGAGTTTATGAATCTCATCAATGCCGACTCACATAAGTTTTAATAGAAAAATGTAAAAAATTGTTTGTCTCGGTGCAATGTTTCTCAAATCCATGCATTCTACATATAGAATAACCCCAAAAAGCATCATTAGAGATGCTGCCGATACAGATAATTAATAACATATAATAATAATAAAACAAACAATGAAGAATCTTAAGTTTATTCTTATGCTCCTCGTGGGCATGCTGACCGTGTCAATGTCGCTCACATCATGTAACAATGACATTGAGGACAATAGTGTTTCTGAGGCAGACCTCGCAACATTGAAGACCAAAATGGTTGGCAACTACAGCGGAAAGACACGCTTCTATTATCCTAAGGGATACGCAATGTATGGCAATATGGTGTACCAAAAGTATGATTCGCTTGAGACATCATGGAACGTTAGAAACGACGGCACTGTGACAACCGAATTCCCGATACACATGCTCGACTCTGCTATCTATGTGAGCAAGGATTATGAGACTACTGACGATGGCAAGAAGTACATCGCATTGCAGAAGGCTATCAGCAACCTTGAGCAGACAGCGCCTATGAAGACTATGCAGGTGAAGTGCAACTTGACACACCCGAACGCATGGTGGTCGGGTACAAACGGTGTAGGCTTCTATGTTCAGCCAGATGCTATAAAGGTGAACTTGGAGTTTAATGGCAGCAATCATGATGTATATTTCGTATTTGCCACAAACGTGGGATTGTATCAGTTTGCTACCAATGATATTTTGAACATCAATAGCATGTTCGTGTTCCAGTCGAATTTGTATGGCATCTGTATCGACGAAATGTCAGAGAAAAATCTCATTCCGTCTATATACATGCGCAATGTGTTATTCACTTGCATGAAATAAAGATAAACAATGAAATTCATTTCATGGAATGTTAATGGTCTGCGTGCATGTGTGCAGAAAGGGTTTGAGGACTCTTTCCGTACACTTGACGCGGACTTTTTTTGTCTGCAAGAAACCAAGATGCAGGCAGGACAGCTCGATTTGCAGTTTCCTGGTTATGAGTCATACTGGAACTATGCCGAGAAAAAAGGCTATTCGGGTACGGCTGTGTACACACGCCACACTCCGCTGTCGGTGACCTATGGCATAGGCATTGACGAGCACGACCACGAGGGACGTGTCATCACTCTCGAAATGCAGGACTTCTATCTCGTCACTTGTTATACGCCAAATTCGCAGGATGGTCTGCGTCGTCTCGACTATCGTATGACGTGGGAGGACGACTTCTTCAACTATATCAAAAGTCTTGACGCCAAAAAGCCTGTCATCCTGTGCGGCGACCTGAATGTGGCTCATGAGGAGATAGACCTCAAGAATCCTAAGACCAATCGCAAGAATGCAGGATTCACAGACGAGGAGCGTCAGAAGATGACACGTATGCTTGCTGAGGGATTTGTCGACACGTTCCGTACGCTGCATCCTGACGACCCGACATATTCGTGGTGGTCGTACAGATTCCGTGCACGTGAGAAGAACGCGGGTTGGCGCATTGACTACTTCATTGTGTCAGAGCGTCTGCTTGAGCGCACAAAGGGGGCTGCAATACATACAGAGGTGTATGGCAGCGATCATTGCCCTGTGGAACTCGACATTGAATAACCACATAATTAACGAATAATTAACGGGTAAATTAACGGGTAATTAACCGCAATTAACGACAAAGAAAAAACATAGTCGTTAATGCCGGTTAATTACCCGTTAATTATTCGTTAATTTACCCGTTAATTTACCCGTTAATTATTCGTTAATTTATTTTAGAGGGGGTATTCGTCAAATGCGTAGAGGACAGTTGAGAGGTAGCGTTCGCCAGTGTCAGGCAATAATGTGACGATGCGTTTGCCCTTGTTTTCAGGACGCAGTGCAAGCTGAGTGGCAGCATATACAGCAGCACCCGAACTGATGCCCACAAGCAATCCCTCCTCGGCAGCCAGTTGGCGACCTGTGCGAATGGCATCATCATTCTCAACTGTAAACACCTCGTCAATGACCTCGGTATTGTATGTCTTAGGCACAAATCCAGCACCAATGCCCTGAATCTTGTGTGGACCACTCTTGCCACCACTCAACACAGGCGACGAGGCAGGCTCGACAGCCACCACCTTTACATTAGGATTTTTCTCTTTGAGGCGCTTGCCTATACCAGACACCGTGCCACCCGTACCAACGCCAGCTACGAATATGTCCACATTGCCGTCAGTCTGGTTCCATATCTCCACACCCGTTATCTCGTAGTGAGTCTTTGGATTGTCAGGATTCTCAAACTGCTGTAGGATGATGCTGCCAGGAGTGGCGTCACGCAGTTCTTCCGCTGCACGAATAGCACCAGCCATTCCGTCCTTGCCAGGTGTGAGTTTTACCGTGGCGCCGTAAGCTTTCACAAGATTACGGCGCTCAATACTCATTGTTTCGGGCATTGTAAGAATGAGCTTATATCCTTTCACGGCAGAGACAAGAGCCAAGCCCACACCAGTGTTGCCGCTTGTCGGCTCGATGATAGTAGCACCAGGTTTCAGTTTGCCACTGCGCTCGGCAGCCTCAATCATAGCAAACGCTACACGATCCTTCACACTACCACCTGGGTTGAAATATTCCACCTTGGCAATAATTGGTGTCTCGACACCTCGTTTCGACGAGTAGGCACCCAGTTCGAGCAACGGCGTGTTGCCGATAAGCTCAGTGAGTTTCTTGGCTATCTTAGTCATGTTGTATACGAATTTTATTGTTTCTATTTCAAGTTGTTTATCTATTTAGATTGCGTCAAATGCCTGCTGCAAGTCGTCGATGATGTCGTCGATATGCTCAGTGCCGATGCTCAGACGTATTGTCGACGGAGTGATGTGCTGCTGGGCAAGTTCCTCAGGCGACATCTGCGAGTGGGTTGTCGTAGCAGGATGTATGGCGAGACTCTTCACGTCAGCCACATTGGCAAGCAATGAGAATATCTGCAAGTGGTCGATAAACTTCCATGCAGCATCCTGTCCACCCTTAATCTCGAATGTGAAGATAGAACCGCCGCCATTGGGGAAGTACTTCTTGTAGAGTTCGTGGTCGGGATGAGAAGGCAACGATGGATGGTTCACCTTCTCCACCTTCGGATTGTTAGCAAGATATTCCACAACCTTGAGTGCATTTTCTACATGGCGCTCCACACGCAGCGACAGAGTCTCAAGACCTTGGAGCAGAATCCAAGCGTTGAATGGAGAGATAGTAGCGCCAGTATCGCGCAGTATGACGGCACGGATGCGTGTCACGAAGGCAGCCTTGCCTGCAACGTCGGCAAATACAGCACCATGATAGCTTGGGTCTGGCTTGGCGAGTGAAGGGAATTTGTCAGCATTAGCCTTCCAGTCGAATGTGCCTCCGTCAACGATAACGCCACCAAGACTTGAACCATGTCCACCGATGAATTTTGTGGCAGAATGTACAACAACGTCGGCTCCGTGCTCAATAGGGCGTATTATGTAAGGAGTGCCAAATGTGTTGTCGACGATAAACGGAATGTTGTGACGGTGAGCCACCTCAGCCACAGCCTCCAGATTGGTGACATCAGAGTTAGGATTGCCGAAAGTCTCGGCGTACACCACCTTAGTGTTAGGCTGTATGGCAGCCTCAAGAGCCTCAAGGTCGTTGACATTGACGATGGTATTAGTGATGCCCTGTGTAGCGAGTGTATGAGTGATGAGGTTGAACGAACCGCCATATAGGTTGTCGGCAGCTACGATATGGTCGCCATTCTGTACGATATTCTGCAAGGCATAGGTGACGGCAGCGGCACCCGATGCTACAGCAAGACCAGCTACACCACCCTCAAGGGCAGCAACACGGTCTTCGAAAACGCCCTGTGTAGAGTTGGTCAGACGACCATAGATATTGCCAGCGTCGCGCAGTCCGAAGCGGTCGGCGGCATGCTGTGAGTTGCGGAACACATAACTTGTGGTCTGGTAGATAGGCACGGCGCGTGCGTCGGTTGCCGGATCTGGCTGTTCCTGACCTACGTGAAGCTGGAGTGTTTCGAAATGCAGTTTTTTGTTGCTCATTGTTTTGCCCTTTCTTTTGTTTTGGTTATTATTCTATTTGTGTGTTTTTACGATTGCAAAGTTACGCCAATTCTATGTGTTATACAATCGCATAATTTTGTTATTTGGCATACCATATATGTGGTATTATTCATTTTTAGGCCCATTTGATGTATGATTTGGATTATTTTTGCTAATTTTGCATACCAACCTATGGTGCAATCTAACTAAAACACATTATAATATATGAAGACATTAAACGTCATGTTGTTGTCGGCAGTTATGCTTGCCGGCACACATTCCACAGCCTTTGCCGCACAGAAGAAGACGGTGAAGGAGTCGAAACAAACTATTGAGCAACGTGCAGCCGGACTAAACTCCATCACCGAGGATGCAGCACGTGCGCATGTATATTTCCTCGCCGACGACCTGCTTGAGGGTAGACGTGCCGGAGAGCGTGGCTCGCGTATCGCCAAGCAGTATATCATATCACAAATTCGTCAGGCAGGACTTAAGCCTCTCTTGGGTGATAGCTATGAGCAGCCGTTTGAGGCATGCGCAGTGCAGAAACTGAAGCGTGGTGTGAGATTCTTTGTTGAGGCAGACTCTATTGCCGAAATCAAGAAACAAGTACATCAGACAATGTATCTCAGCAATGTACTCGCCGTGTTGCCAGGCAAGAAGAGCGACGAGGCAGTGGTAGTGGGAGCGCATCTCGACCACGAGGGAACATATAATGATATAGAGGGCGACAAGATATATAATGGTGCTGACGACAATGCATCAGGTGTTGCTGCCGTGTTGCAGATAATGAAGGCGTTCGTAGTGAGTGGAGCACAGCCTGAGCGAACTATCATCTTCGCATTCTGGGATGGTGAGGAGCAGGGACTGCTCGGTTCACGTTATTTTACAGAGAACTACACTCGCATGAACGAAGTGAAGGGTTATCTCAACTTCGACATGGTGGGCAGTGGTACAGATAGCCGCTATCTGATGTACTTCTATACTGCGTCACATCCAAAGATTGGCGAGTGGCTCAAGAGTGATATGGCAACCTACAATTTCTGCTTCGACCCAGACTATCGTGCATGGGACAATCCAGTTGGAGGTAGCGACCAGGCATCATTCCATCTCAAGGGAGTGCCTATCGTATGGTATCACACAGGAGGACAGCCCCACTACAACTTCCCGTCAGATGAGGCTTCAACTATCAACTATCCCAAGTTGCGCGATATCTCACGTGCATCTTATCTCACCACATGGCATCTGGCTAATGATGCTGAATACTAAAGAAGCCAACCAGACATAATAAATAAAGG
>CAKPST010000070.1 GCA_934183355.1 uncultured Prevotella sp. | reverse complement strand
GAGTAGGTGAATGTCCTTATAAATAGGGCTCACGCCCTATCCTATATTATGTCGTCTTTACAGGACTCGGCTTATTACATTGTATGTCTTATATAGTCTCCTATACGTGAAAAAACCTGCCATATCTGCCAGAAATGGGGTATGTTGTTTATAATCAATGATTTATAGGATGGCACATTTCCGAAAAATGGGCGAATGTGCCATCCTATCTGCCATACGATGAGGCTTATCTGCCATATATGATGAGGCTTATCTACCATACTTCTAATATTATGTTTTGTTATTTTTTAGTGGCAATCTCTTGACTTTGCTTGCGCACTATTGTAATTTTGCGGTCGTTAACTTTAATTATTCAAAACATATTTAGATTATGAATTACACCAAACTACTTAATGTTGCCATTAGTGGGGCTGCTATTCCGCGTGATTGGATGTATTGCTTCAATGGCGACTGTCCGCATCATGATGATTGTGTGCGCTATCATTCCACCGCTGCTCTCGACCGCTTGCATACGTCGGGCAACTGTGTCTTTCCTACTGCACTGCGAGATGACGGCAGTTGCACGCACTTCAAGCAACTGCGCATTGTGTGCGTGGCGTGGGGATTCAGGAGGATGTTTGACGAGGTGAGGGTGGCTGACGCACCATTGCTGCGAACGCTTATGAAGGGATATCTTGGAGGACATGGTACGTACTATATGTATAATAGTGGCAAACGACGGCTGATGCCAAAACAACAGGAATGGATAAGAAAACTGTTTGCAAGCTATGGCTACAAGAATGTTGAGTTTGACAACTCGCGCGATGAGATTGATTTTAATTAGGAATGTACATTAGGCTTTGTACATTGTGTACGAGGGCTTTGTACATTGTGTATGGGGGCTTGGTATGGTGTGTACGAGGGCTTGGTACGCCACGTTTTTTTTAACTAAATAATTTATACTATGACACAAAACACAAACAACAACGAGAATGCTATCAATCGAATGATTGACTTTCTCATCACACGCTATGCGTTTCGCTACAACAGTATCAACAGTTGTACGGAGTTTCATCCCACTGATTGTCCTGCCGACTCGTTCAAACCTCTCGACTTGCGCACTCGACGACGCATCACGCTTGAGGTGCAACGTGCTGGCATCGAGGTGAGCCAAAACGACATTGCCAACTACATCGACTCTGACTATATACGCTGCTACGACCCTGTTGGCGACTATCTTGCCAGTTGTGAGGGGGCGTGGGATGGCACCGACCATATTGGCAAGCTTGCCGACACTGTGCCTACGGATGCGCCGATGTGGAAGGAGTGGTTCACGACATGGGTGCTCGCTATGGTGAGCCAGTGGATGCAGACTCCCGGCAGGCTGTATGGCAATAGCATTGCGCCGCTGCTCATCTCGCCACAGGGCTACAACAAGAGTACGTTTTGTCGCCGATTGCTGCCCGAGGAACTGAAGTGGGGCTATACAGACAGTTTGACGTTGGGCGAACGCCGACAGGTGATGCTCGCCATGACGCAGCAACTGCTCATCAATCTCGACGAGTTCAACCAGATTTCGCCTCGCCTACAGCAGGGATTTCTGAAGAACATCATCCAGTTGCCCACTGTCAAGATGAAGCGCCCATACGCCACGCACATGGAGGACTTGCCACGCCGCGCGTCGTTCATAGCCACGAGCAATATGACCGACATTCTTGCCGACCCTTCGGGCAACCGTCGTTTTATCGGTGTGGAGCTGACGGCTCCCATCGACGTGAGTAGCATGCCCAACCACCGTCAGATATTTGCCCAGGCTTTGCAGATGTTGCGCAATGGTCGTCGCTGCTGGTTTGACAAGACAGAGACTGAGCAGATAATGCAGTGGAACCGCCGCTACGAGATTCAGGAGCCTGCCGAGCAATATTTCCGAGTGTTTTTTGAGCCTGCCAAGGACGAGAAGGAGGAGAATGCCGAGTGGCTTTCGGCGGCAGAGATATTCGATGTCATCAAGAAGCATGTGGGCAAGTCGTTGAGAGTGAACTCCCTCATAGCCTTCGGTCGTAAACTTGCCAATATGGAGGGGTTGCGTCGACGCAAGTTTGCCAATAGCGCTCGCTATCTGGTGACGCGTCTCAACCACTGACTGACATGTCTGCGCCGTTGGCACATGTCGCCCGACACGATAGTCTATCTGCTCTTGCGCCTTATGGACGTGCATCATTGGCTGGCAGATGCCTATCGCTGGCTGGCAGATAGGATGGCACATTAGAGGCTTGTTGACACATCTACCATTCGCGGATTGTGGCTGTATATCAATGAATTACGGTCACAATCCGCGATTTTATGGTAGATGGTAGATGAAAACGCAAACTCTTAATAGAGAAGCATTAGTCCGGCAAATGCTGCCCAGCATAGCATGCGGATGGGGGAGATGTGCATCACTCGGGTGCCGATGAGCGTAGCAGCGAAGATGAAGACGCTGACACCGAAATGCCAGGGACTGGTGTTGAACGAGGCGAAGTTGTCGCTATTGATGAGCAGCAGGGCGGTGGCAGCGAAGACACCCACCACGGCAGGACGCAGTCCTTTCATGATGCTTGTCACCACTGGCGACTTCATGCGACGCATAAAGAGGCTGCATATCATGATGACGATGATGAACGAGGGCAGTATCAGGGCAAGGATGGCGGTGAGGCTGCCCAGTATAGACATCCACTCGCCCATGCCGGCATTGTGTACGACGCTATATCCGCAGAAGGTGGCGGCATTGACGCACACGGGTCCGGGGGTGGTCTGGCTCAATGCCAGCATATTGGTGAACTCAGCCGACGACATCCATTCTTGGTCGTATACCATCTCGTTCTGTAGAATGGCGAGGATGCTGCCGTTGCCTCCAAGACTGAAGAAGCCAATCTTGAAGAAAGAGAAGAATAGTTTGAGAAAAAGCATTGCTAATTATGAGTTTTAACATTCACCATTCAATACTCCATACAGGTAGCCGCACATTCCGGCAGCCACGAGCACGTATATAGGATTGACACCGAGGAGATATATCAGGAGCATGCACATGAGAGGAATCCAGCAGTTGGTCAACCCGATGCGTGCCGTGCGAGCCATGCTGAATACCGGAGCAGCGATGATAGCCACTATTGCGGGGCGTATGCCGTTGAATATGGAAGCCACGACAGCGTTGGCTTTAAACATGTTGTAGAGCATTGCCACGAGCAGCATGATGACTATCGATGGGAGCACAACTCCCAGTGTGGTGCATACAGCTCCAGGCAATTTCTTCAGTTTGTAGCCAATGAACACACTGACGTTCACAGCCAGTGCTCCGGGGCATGTCTGTGCTATGTCTATGATGTCGGCGAATTCGTCGCGTTCCATCCATTTGCGGCGGTCGACGATAGCCGATTCGAGGGCTGGCAGCATGGCGTAGCCACCGCCTAAGGTGCGTATGCCTGTGCGGAAGAATATGCTGAAAGCGTCGACGAAGAAGTTTTGCATGTTTGCTATTTTGTATTGAAAAATCCAAAAAAGCCTCGCTACATTATATATTGATATATAGATGTAAGCGAGGCTTTCTTTTCTTATGTTAAGTTTTTATTACTTGCCGAAGTTCTCAATCCACTTGCGTGCATTGACGAAAGCCTCGATCCACGGAGTAACGTCGTCCTGACGGTGGTCGGCTGGATACCAAGCGTTCTGCCATGGGAAGATGGCACGCTCCAAGTGTGGCATCATAGCCAGGTGGCGACCGTCTGCCGAGCAGATACCAGCCACGTTGTAGTCGGAGCCGTTCGGGTTGCCAGGATACTCAGAGTAGTTGTAGCGAGCCACAACATTGTACTTGTCCTCAGACTCAGGCAGTGAGAACTTGCCCTCGCCGTGAGCCACCCAGATGCCGAGCTTGTCGCCGCTGAGTGACGAGAACATCACGCTCTCGTTCTGCGGAATCTCCAAGCCGAGGAATGTGCTCTCAAACTTGTGTGAGTTGTTGTGCAGCATGCGTGTGCGGTGCTCGTGCTCAGGATTGATGAGATTGAGCTCCACCATGAGCTGGCAGCCGTTGCATATACCGAGTGACAGAGTGTCCTTGCGAGCATAGAACTTGTCAAGAGCCTCCTTAGCCTTCGGGTTGAAGAGGAATGCGCCTGCCCAGCCCTTAGCCGAACCGAGAACGTCAGAGTTAGAGAATCCACCGCAGAAGACAATCATGTTGACATCCTCAAGAGTCTCGCGACCGGTGATGAGGTCGGTCATCATAACGTCCTTGACGTCGAAGCCAGCAAGATAGAGTGAGTAAGCCATCTCGCGCTCGCCGTTGGTGCCCTTCTCACGGATGATGGCAGCCTTGATGCCCGACGCTGTGCGGCGGTCGGCAGAGATGCCATAGCTTTCGAGAGAGCCCTTGAACGAGTCGTGGAAGTGCATCTCCAGTGGCTGCTTCTTGTAGTTGTCGCGGCGCTTAGCGGCACAGCCGTTGAAGCTCTGGTCGCGGTCGAGCAAGTAAGAAGTCTTATACCATGTGTCGCGCATAGCGTCGATGTCGAAGGTGTGAGTATACTCGTCCTTCTTGATGACGATGGTGCGCTCCGACGGAGTGGGGTAGCCAATCTTGGCATAGCCGATGCCATTGTCCTCCATGTAGTCCTTGAACTCGTCCTTGTACTTGTCAGAAACCTGGATGACAACACCCGGGTTCTCAGCAAGCAGCATCTTGATGATGTCGTTGCCAGCGAGGTTGTGGAGGTTGATGCTCATACCGCCCTCCTTGTTGGCGAAGCACATCTCAAGCAATGTAGTGATAAGACCACCGGCAGAGATGTCGTGACCAGCCATAATCCATCCCTTCTCTATCATGTCCTGGATGGCGTTGAAGCAGTCGGCGAAGTACTCAGCATTCTTCACGGTAGGAACGTCGTCGCCCACGAAGCCGAGGCTCTGTGCGAAGGCGCTACCACCAAGACGCTGCTCGTCGAATGAGAAGTCGATGTGATAGAGCGATGAGTTCTTGTCGTTGACGAGAACTGGCGAAACAACCTTGCGGATGTCCGAAACCTCGCCACCAGCGCTCACGATAACGGTTCCCGGAGAGATTATCTTCTCGCCGTTAGGATACTGCTGGCTCAATGAGAGAGAGTCCTTACCGGTAGGAACGTTGATCTTAAGCTCGCGACAGAACTCGCTCAGAGCCTTGACTGCGCTGTAGAGACGAGCGTCCTCGCCCTTCTGCGAACGGCAAGGCCACATCCAGTTGGCTGATAGTGAGAGGCTGTCCATGCCGTCGGCAAGAGGAGCCCATACGATGTTGGTGAGAGCCTCGGCTACAGAGAGCACTGAGCCAGTCTCAGGCGAAGCCAAGCCAGCCTGCGGAGCATGACCGAGAGCTGTAGCGATGCCCTTCTTGCCACGATAGTCGAGAGCTACGACACCGCAGTCGGACAGCGGAAGCTGAATCTCGCCCTGGCACTGCTGACGTGCAATCTTGCCAGTCACCGAACGGTCTACCTTGTTGGTCAACCAGTCCTTACATGCCACAGCCTCAAGCTGGAGCACACGGCTAACATATTTGTCGAGAACGTCGTCCTTGCCGTTCTCCGAAATTTCCTCGTGAGTATATTCTGCGTCGCGATAGTGGCGCTCTACGGTCTCGTCGCGCATGATGGTCTTGGGTGAGTGACCGAACATCTGAGCCACGTCGAGGTCGAAAGGCTTAACACCGTCGCCCTGCTTGAATGAGAAGTGGGCGTCGCCAGTAGTCTCGCCTACTACGTACAGCGGAGCACGCTCGCGCTCAGCGATGCGGCGCACGTGGTCGATGTGCTTCTCGTCGATGAGCAGACCCATACGCTCCTGGCTCTCGTTGGCGATGATTTCCTTAGACGATAGAGTCTTGTCGCCGATAGGCAACTTGGTCATATCAATCTCGCCACCACACTCCTCTACAAGCTCTGAGAGGCAGTTGAGGTGACCAGCCGAACCGTGGTCGTGGATAGAGACAACAGGGTTGACATCCTCCTCGCACAGAGCACGCACGAGGTTGTAGGCACGCTTCTGCATCTCAGGGTTGGCACGCTGCACAGCGTTCAGCTCGATGCCGTTGCTGTAACGACCAGTGTCTACTGAAGATACCGAGCCACCGCCAAGACCGATGCGATAGTTGTCGCCACCAACGACAACAACCTTGTTGCCCTTCTGTGGTTCCTTCTTGAGGCAGTCGCGCTTGGTGCCGTAGCCTACGCCACCTGCGAGCATGATAACCTTGTCGTAAGCATACTTCTCGGCTCCCTCCTGATGCTCGAATGTGAGCACCGAACCAGTGATAAGCGGCTGACCGAACTTGTTGCCGAAGTCAGAGGCACCGTTCGAAGCCTTGATAAGAATCTGCTCAGGAGTCTGATAGAGCCACTTGCGCACGGGCATGATGTCCTCCCAGTCGCGTGTCTGGTTGTCGTCGTCCTTGAGTCGTGGATATGCAGTCATGTATACGGCAGTTCCGGCGATAGGCCATGAGCCTACACCACCACCCATACGGTCGCGAATCTCGCCACCAGTACCAGTAGCAGCACCGTTGAACGGCTCCACAGTAGTTGGGAAGTTGTGAGTCTCAGCCTTGAGCGAGATTACGCTCTCGATGTCCTTAATCTGGAAATAGTCGCTTGTTGACTGATCCTTCGGAGCAAACTGCTCAACAACTGGGCCCTGTGAGAAAGCCACATTATCCTTATAAGCAGAGAGAATCTTGTTAGGGTTCTCCTTGGTAGTCTGCTTAATCATAGCAAACAGCGACGACTCCATCTCCTTGCCGTCGATGATGAATGTGCCGCCGAATATCTTATGGCGACAGTGCTCAGAGTTGATCTGTGCAAAACCGAAGATCTCAGAGTCGGTCAATGGGCGTCCCAGCTCCTTCTCTATCTTGTGGAGATACTCAATCTCCTCAGCCGACAGAGCCAGACCCTCCTGCTCGTTGTACTCCTCGATGTTCTCGACGCGCTTGATAGGCTCGGGCTCGTGGTTGACGGTGAAAATCGTCTGGTCCAATCCCTCGTACATGCGCTGAAGCATCGGGTCGTGTTCGGCATCCTTAGAGTCGACGGGGAAGTACTCCTCAATACGCGAAATGCCGTGGAGGCTCATGTTCTGAGTTATCTCTACGGCATTCGTACTCCACGGAGTAATCAT
>CAKPST010000069.1 GCA_934183355.1 uncultured Prevotella sp. | reverse complement strand
CGCGACAAGAACAAGTTCGAGTGCCTGTGGATTGTCGACTTCCCTCTCTTCGAGTGGAGCGACGAGGAGCAGCGCCTCATGGCTACCCACCACCCATTCACCATGCCCAACCCCGACGACATCCCATTGCTCGACGAGCATCCTGAGCAGGTGCGTGCCAAGGCATACGACTTCGTTTGCAACGGTATCGAGGTAGGCGGCGGCAGCCTCCGTATCCACGACAGCAAGCTCCAGGAGAAGATGTTCGGCATCCTCGGATTCACCGAAGAGCGTGCCATGGCACAGTTCGGCTTCCTCATCAATGCCTTCAAGTACGGAGCACCTCCTCACGCAGGTCTTGCCTTCGGTCTCGACCGCTTCGTTTCGATCATGGCTGGTCTCGACTCTATCCGCGACTGCATAGCATTCCCGAAGAACAATAGCGGTCGTGACGTGATGCTCGACGCTCCTTCGGCAATCGACCAGAAACAGCTTGACGAATTGCAACTTAAAGTAGACCTGAAGACCGAAAAATAAGCCGTATGCGTTGACATAAGTCAAAAAATTCACATACATCAATCATAAAGCCCGAGCAATCGGGCTTTTTTTGTGCTATATTTTCATTTTATTTAAAATAATTGACTACTTTTGCCAAAACGAAATTCTAAGATCGTTGAGATTAAGGGAATTATTAATGTTTTTATACTAAATTATGACAGAAAAGAAAGCAACAAAGAAGACTACAACTGCAAAGAAGGCTGTAGCAACAAAGACAACTACTACTAAGCGCTCAACAACAAAGCAGACAGTAGTAGAAGTAGCTGTAAGCGCAGAGAACGCAGGTTTCCGCGCAGGTGACGTTTATCAGGCATTGGCAGCTGCTGAGAAAGCAATGAGCGTTGCCGAGATTGCAAAGGCAGCCAAGATTAGCACAGAGGAGGTTTACCTCGGTACAGGCTGGCTTTTGAAGGAGGGCAAGGTGAAGAACGAAGATAACCTTATCACACTCGCCTAATCTCTACAGAGAAAGAGACAAAAGACTTTATAGCAAAAGAGGTTGTATCAAAAAGGGAGCAATACTTCAGTTTTGAAACATCCTCTTTTTTTTATCATATCCAGAGCCTATGAACTACGAGAGAGAAATACTCAAGGTCCTGTACGAAGCAGGCGACAGCGGTCTGTCCGTACACAAGATAGCAATACATGTACACAATGCCCAGAATACACTCTTCGCTCCTATTGAGTTCGAGGAGGTAAGACGCGACGTGCAGATGTGGTTGCTACGCAATTCGCGCCTTAGCTATTCTCCGGTAGTAAGACTCAACAAACGTGGACTCTATGGATTTAATATGCAGTCGGCAAACGCCCAACAAATGATACTCCAGTTCGCCGACGATGCCGATGCTCCCATGTCCACCACTGCCAAAGACAATAATAAGACAAAATCCCCACTATCGCTATTCGACTTGTAATATTTTTCTATATTTATATATAAAAAACAAGCCGAATATAACTTATTTTATATATCTTTGCAAAATACATTTTTATTAAAAACTAAAAAACACATACGATATGGCTCAAGCAAGCAATCATCTGGTAATTATGGCAGGTGGCGTGGGCAGCCGATTCTGGCCCATGAGCACTGCAGAACGTCCCAAACAGTTTATCGACATCCTCGGTGTCGGACGCTCACTCTTGCAGCTGACATACGACCGCTTCAAGGATATATGTCCTGCTGAAAACGTATGGGTGGTCACCAATAAGAAGTATGCAGACATCGTGCGCCAACAACTGCCCGAGATTCCGGCAAGCAACGTCCTGCTCGAACCATGCCGCCGCAACACAGCCCCTTGCATCGCTTATGTGAGCTGGCACATCAAGTCGAGAGACCCTAAAGCCAATGTAGTGGTGACTCCAAGCGACCATATCGTAACTGACACTGAAGAGTTCCGCCGCATCATCAAGTCGTGTCTCAAGTTCACAGCCGAAACCGACGCCATCGTCACTCTCGGCATGAACGCCACACGCCCTGAGACAGGCTATGGCTACATCCAGGTCGACCTCTCTACATCGTCGCCACGCAACAAGGAAATCTACCGCATCGACTCATTCCGCGAGAAACCCGACTTGCAGACTGCTAAGGAGTATATCTCACACAAGAATTATTTCTGGAATGCAGGCATCTTCATCTGGAGCGTTTCCACCATCGTCAACGCTTTCAGAGTATACAGCCCCACTATCAGCAAGATATTCGAGAGCATGCTCGACATATACGACACTCCTAAGGAGCAAGAGATGATAGACCTCAAATATCCTGAATGCGAGAACATCTCGGTCGACTACGCCATCATGGAGAAGGCTGAGGAGATATTTGTATGTCCTGCCAACTTCGGTTGGAGCGACCTCGGCACATGGACATCGCTGATGTTGCAGTCTAAGCACGACCTCTATGGCAACACCACCATCGGCGAGAATATACACATGTACGACTCACACAACTGCATAGTACACACTACTGAAGAGAAAAAGGTTGTGATACAAGGTCTTGACGGATACATCGTTGCCGAAAAGGACAACGCACTGCTCATCTGCAAATTGTCAGAGGAACAACGCATACGCCAGTTTGCGGAGGAATAGGAGTTTTGAGTTTTGGGTTTTGAGTTATTGCTGGAGGCAATTCAAAACCCAAAACTCAAAAGTCAAAACTAAAAATTATTTTTTCTTCATTCCCTTATAAGCCAGGAATGCCACCACTACTGCAGCCAGTGCCAAGAGCACATAGCCTATCTCGTGGCTGTACTTCACAGCTTGCAGATAGACATCCTGAGTGGTCTTGTAGTCGGTATACTCGTATATTGCCCATCCTATTATTGCAAGCACAGTGTTCCATACTCCTGCTCCAAGTGTGGTGAACACGAGAAACTTGCCCACATTCATGCCCGACAATCCTGCCGGAATACTGATGAGCTGACGCACTGCAGGCACCAGACGACCGAAGAACGTAGACGCGGCGCCATGCTCGCGAAAGAAAGCCTCTGCCTTCTCCACCTTCTCACGGTCGATGAGACACATGTGACCTATGCGACTGTCGGCAAACTTATAGACGATAGGACGACCCAGCCACTTGGCGAGATAGTAGTTGAGCAGCGCTCCGAGGTCGGCACCTATAGTGGCAAACACCACGACGAGCACAAAGTTCATACCACTGTTGGGGTCCATTGCCTTCCATGATGCCGGGGGGACAACCACCTCAGACGGGAATGGCACAAACGAACTCTCGATAGCCATAAAGAGTGTCACCACCCAATAGTTGAGGTTGTCGAGAATCCAAAGAAAAAGTTCTGCTGAATTCATTGTTTTCAGTTGTTTTTATTGTTCTTGTTTATTCTTTTTATTCTATTTTATCCTGCCACAACAGCAATGCCTCACTGCTGCTTGGACATTTCATAGTCATAATAGTCCTTAGGGTCCATGCCTTCGGGAAACTCCACTCCCAGTATCTTGCGAGCCTCAATGGGGTTTCGCTCACATGCCAGTTTCAGATTTTTGAGATATTCCTCACGCTTGTTGATGTGCAGACAGCAAGACGCCAAATAGGCAATGCCCTCGTCGCCGTTGGCATTATGCGTCTCCGTATAAGTCTTAAACATGCGATAGGCTATCATGGGATAGCCACAGTCGTAAACAGACATGGCTATGCGGAAGAATATCTCATGCGAGAACGACGTAGAGCGCAAGGCTTCGAGAAAACACGATATGGCCTCCTTCACTCTTCCGTGCTCCAGGAGTATATGTCCGCGCACCACACGTATCTCGCCACCGTTAGTGTCGGGCTGTGCAAGCGCCTCGTCAATGCAGCGCAGCGCATCCTCCGTGCGGTCGAGTTGCGAGTAGGTGAACGCCAGACACTGCAACACTTCCGCCGTGCTCACCTGTTGCTTGCGCAGCTGTTGCAAAGCCTCCTCGTAGTAAGGCAGAGCCTCACGTGCATTGCCCATATTTAGCTGGCAGTTTCCCATGAACATAGTGCCAGCCCCTTCGTCGGGACACAGCCTATGGAAGCGCTCATAATACTTCATCGCATCGGCAAAGTTGCCAAGCGAGAAGAGCCCGTTAGCCTTGTTCAGCAAAGCCTCCTCGTCATTGGGATTGATAGCAATGGAATATTCGCTCGAAGTGATAGCATCGTTTATGCGATTGCTCATAAACTGCGTCGTGGCAAGCGAGTTCCAGTAGCGACCCGAGTAAGGGTCCTCGTCGAGCAACTGCTCAAACAGCCTTTCGCTCTGCTCGTAGTCGCCCCGTGCGAAGGCAATGCGAGCCTTCACCTCACGATAGTCGGCAAGGTCGGTTTCGTCCGAGCGTTCGAGCCACACAGCAGCCTTGTCGGGCTGATTGTAGTCGATGAATATGGTGGCTATGTCGAGTATATAGTCGGGGACGTCGTCCTCATCGATGCGCTCCATATTCTCAGTCAAGAAGCGATCGGCATCGTCCACCCTACCCTCAGCTATCATTATCTCGGCATGCAGATAGAGGCAGTCGAGGTCAAGGCTGTCGTCTATCATGTCGACATAATAGCGAGCCTCCTCTATGTCCTTGTTGTCTATCAGCGCTATGCGTCCACGAAACACAAGCGGCATGACAGCTCCCGGATGCAGCCCGATGGCATAGTTGAGAACGTCGATAGCCTCACGTGCCTTGCCGTTGGTGTAATAGTATTCGGCAATGTCCGTCAGCTCCTCCGACCCAAAATACTCATCGCGTCCATCCTTCAACGACAATTCGTAGCGTTCGAGCAAATCGCGAAACTCGCGTGATTTATAATATTTCTCTTTGTTGTCCATTTATTGAATGTCTAATGTTTAATGCAAAAATGTTTAATGTTTAATGTATTGGCGGCAAAGAGGCTCCACCAATCAAACATTAAACACTAAACACTAAACATTAAGAACTCTACTTGTTCTTCTTTGCGTCCTTCAGACCCACAGTCTTGTTGAACACGAGGTTCTCAGATGTAGAGTCGGGGTCTGCCATGAAGTAGCCTATGCGCTGGAACTGGAGATACTCGCCTGGCTTGCGCTCGGCAGCATACTCCTCTACATAGCAGTTGTCGATAGTCTTGAGGCTATCGGGATTGAGCAGTTCGTGGAATTCGCGCTCGTCGGCTCCCAGATCCTCCACTGTGAAGAGGCGGTCGTATACACGCACCTGAGCACGCTTGCAGTGGTCGGCAGACACCCAGTGGAGTGTACCCTTCACCTTGCGGTTGGCTCCCTCCATTCCACTCTTGCTTGTCGGGTCGTATTCAGCCTGAATCTCAATGATGTTGCCATCAGCATCCTTAGTGCAACCAGTACACTTCACGATGTAGGCATTCTTCAGACGCACCTCCTTGCCTGGAGCCATGCGGAAGAACTTCTTAGGAGCATCCTCCATGAAGTCGTCGCGCTCTATCCAGAGATTCTTCGAGAATGTGATGGTGTGTGTTCCGTCAGTCTCGTTCTCTGGGTTGTTGATAGCCTCCATCTCCTCGGTCTGTCCGTCAGGATAGTTGGTGATGACCAGTTTCACTGGGTTGAGCACAGCCGACACGCGCAGCGAGCGCTTGTTGAGGTCCTCGCGAACAGCAGCCTCAAGCAGCTCCACCTCGTTCAGAGCGTCGAACTTGGTGTAGCCGATAGAGTCGATAAACTTGCGTATTGACTCTGGCGAGTAGCCGCGGCGACGCATACCCGAGATAGTAGGCATACGTGGGTCGTCCCATCCCGACACAACACCCTCGTTGACAAGAGCCAGCAGCTTGCGCTTTGACATCATGGTGTAGGTGAGGTTGAGTCGGTTGAACTCAATCTGACGCGGACGGAAGTCGTGCATATTCTCTGTCTCGCCACGCATCTCCTTGAGCAGGTCTACAAACTTGTCGTAGAGAGGACGGTGAGGCACAAACTCCAATGTACAGATAGAGTGAGTGACACCCTCAAAGAAGTCGCTCTGTCCGTGAGCGAAGTCATACATCGGATAGGCGTTCCACTTAGTGCCTGTACGATGGTGCGGAGTGTGTATGATGCGATAGATAATCGGGTCGCGGAAGTGCATATTTGGGTTAGCCATGTCGAGCTTGGCACGCAGCACCATGCTGCCCTCCACTGCCTCCGGAGTGTTCATCTGCTTGAACAGCTCAAGGCTCTCCTCTATAGGACGGTCGCGATAAGGCGAAGCCACACCCGGAGTAGTCGGTGTACCCTTCTGCTCGGCTATCTGCTCGGCAGTCTGCTCGTCGATATAGGCATGTCCATTCTTAATCATCCAAATGGCAAACTCCCACAACTTGTCAAAATAGTCAGAGGCATAGTAGATGTTGCCCCACTTGAATCCGAGCCACGAGATGTCATTGAGGATGTTCTCTACATACTCATTGTTCTCCTTGGTTGGGTTGGTGTCGTCAAATCGCAGGTTGCACACACCGTTATATTTCTCAGCCACACCAAAGTCCATACAGATGGCTTTGGCATGTCCAATGTGCAGAAAGCCGTTAGGCTCTGGCGGGAATCGTGTCTGTATGCGGCCGCCGTTCTTGCCCTCGGCAAGGTCCTGCTCGACGAGCTGTTCTACAAAACTCAGACTCTTCTTCTCTTCTACTGGTTTTTCTTCTGTTATTGCCATATTTTTATTTCTATTTATGTTCGCGTTAAATGTTCATGCAAAGATACTTATTTTCATTGACATATCGCCAATCTCATGTATATTTTTGCATCCGCGCACACATCTTATAATGTGGAGAGCAGTCCCTCGCACGCATCCTCTATCAGGTCGAGGGCATAGTCGAAGTCGCTTATGCCGCCATAATATGGGTCGGGCACCACGTCCGCGCCCTTGTGTTCGGTGAGATAGTCGGTGAGCATGCGCACCTTTTGGCGCGACTTTTCGTCGGGAGCCTTAGCTGTGACAATGCGATAGTTGTCGCGGTCCATCACGAGCAGCAGGTCGAAGTTGTCGAAGTCCTCCTGTCTTATCTGTCGCGCATGGCTGTCAAGACGGTATCCGCGACGTGCGCCACGCTCACGCATACGACTGTCGGGCAACTGTCCTACATGCCAGTCGCCTATGCCAGCCGAGTCGATGTAGAAGTCGCCATCGCGTCCAGCCTCATGCACCTTAGCCTTCATCACGCCCTCAGCTGCCGGCGAACGACATATATTGCCGAGACAGATGAACAACAACGAATGCTTATCACTTGATTTCTTGTTGGTAATCATACTTTTTTCTTTATAATTTGTGTTAGATGAATATGCTATATTGTGTTAGATGAATATGCTATAAACAACAACGGCACAACTCTCTGCGAGCTGTGCCGTATTGCTTATGTTTAACTAAAATAATTTTCTTTGGTAATGAAAATCCTCACGGACTCTCATAGTCACCTGTTAAACAATCGTTCAATTTACCTTAAACCTAATAACTAAAAACCTAAATCTATTACTACTAACCTAAACAATCTATTAACCTTTTGACGATGCAAAGGTACAAAGATTTTTTGTGTGCGCAAACATTTGGCAATTTATTTAGCGTCTTTTAGCAGTTTTCTTGATATAAAGCAA
>CAKPST010000068.1 GCA_934183355.1 uncultured Prevotella sp. | reverse complement strand
ATTCTCCCCTTTCAATAGGGCTTACGCCCTATCCTATATTATGTCGTCCCTTCGGGACTTTATTGAAAACCATCTTCAGATGGATGAACCTTATATATTGCAGTTGAAGTATGATTATTGCAGTTGGCGATAAGGCTACTGCAATCACACAACAACATGTATATCAAATAGTTAGACAAATATTTCAAGAAGAATTGCAGTATTGCAGTAGAAAAAAGAAAAAACTAATTATAGAAAGTACGACCTCCGAGCCGTACCACTCTGCCAAATGACAGTATATATAACCACTTCAGATAGGACTGATGCCATATACTATATTACTTTATTTTATCTACCCAAGCAAGATAATCAGAGTGAAGAACTCGTTGATATTCATAGTTGCCTGGTAATCGCAAATCAACCAAACCTAAAGCCATCAATTGCCGTTTATTTATCTCATTCGACGCAAAGAAATCATATATCTTATCAATGCTTTCTTTCCAATATAGTCGAGATATAGGCAATATGTATGTACATCGTGACTCTGATGCATTCTCATATGCCAATATAACTCTATTGGAAATTTCTTTAATAGTAAATATGAAAGAATACTCACAAGTAACTATACCTGTTGAATTGACGCGATGTTCGACACAACAAACAACTTTATAACGTTCCAACTGTTTTGAGCATAAGTAATCCAAATACCTTGACTTTAATTTTTTACAAAGGTTTCTTGCTTTCTCTGCTGATAATTCTTTCTTTTCTGACTTTCTAAGATCAGAGATTTTATTATGCACAGCACTGGAATTATCAACCTTGTGTTCCATAACTGAAATACATGAACTTAAGTTTGCAATGTTCAAAACATTAATTATCTTACCGTCTTTAGCTTCTACATATATAGGTGGCAACTTTTTCATGAAAAAAGCACTAATGTTATTATATGCCTTTCGTGAACACTTGTCTAATATTCGATATGGCAGCACCTTATTGAAAGGAACTTTTGGATGCTTAACTATATAAAAACCATCAAAGAATTCTACCTTATCCCATCTAATAAAAAATTTACCAGTCATAGGTGTACCTTCTCCATACATTACTTTATCATATGAAAGACATAGTTTTGCATCAAATAGCTCAGACATATTTATCTGTTGAATGGATTCATATAGTCTAACCAATGCCTTATCCTTTATTTTATCTGGAGCAGCCGACAAAAAATTCAATGTCATTTCTTTCTGAAAATCATTCAAGTTTTCAGCAAAATCATAGTCTTTGCCATACACAGACTCAAGATAATAGCATCTTTTTTTAGTCTGACATTTATTTATGGCTTCGCAAGTTTCTTTTTGGGGACATGTGGTATAACGATATGGAAATAGCTTTGTTGCATCTGTTGGGTATTCATCTTCATAGAGGAGTATAAGGAGAATGTAGAAATAACGATATAAAGGCGAATCGATATTGTCGAAAGCAAATCTAAAATAATCATTATTTGTAAAAAACGGTTGATATGGCTTAAATAGCCCTGCGATATTTGACTCTTTGATTTTCAACCTTAATAGCAGGTCGTCTAATTGCTCTTCAAATTCTTCATTTTCATACTTTAATACAAATGGTATTCGGCAAATTGCATATTTCGCCCATATTTTGGCTGTTTCATTCTTCAAAGTTGCTAATTTGTCTTGTATGAATGAGTTATCAAAAACACGTAAATACCTTGAATAAAAAGACCTAACAAAATATAATTCTTTTACTCCTATTACATAACTACCACCAACAGTATACACAAGTTTATTTTCATCAGGCAGATTATTATCTTTTACCACATGATGAGATAGTAGCCATTTAAAATTATCGAAATTTTCTTTCGCTTCCATATTAATTGTAAAACCATTTATACTTGCTTGGTACGGGTTCGGAAGACCATACCTTCTAAGCCAACAAACTATTATTGTGCGGAAAGTTTAGAGCAAAAAAAATCCCCGCAGCTTCTCCGAAGAGAAAGCCACGAGGAAACACCCCTGTGGGCGTTGACGGATTCGAACCGCCGACCCTCTGCTTGTAAGGCAGATGCTCTAAACCAGCTGAGCTAAACGCCCTTTTGCTTTAAGTAATGCTTGGTTCTTTAAAGCGAGTGCAAAGGTAGTGCTTTTTATTGGAACAGCCAAACATTTTGGCTACTTTTTTCAGAAAAACTTCTTTTTTCTTTATTTTTCTTCTATTTTCTCTATCAATACGGTTGCATAGGCTGATATTCCTTCCATGCGTCCGGTGAATCCGAGCTTTTCGGTTGTTGTCGCCTTGATAGACACATTGTCGATATCAGTCTGCATAACATCGGCGAGGCAACGCTGCATCTCGGGGATGTGCGGATTGAGCTTAGGACGCTCAGCACATACAGTGGCGTCGACATTGCCGAGACGATAGCCCTTGGTGGCGATGAGGTCGATGGTCTTGCGCAACAATATCTTGCTGTCTACATTGAGAGTCTCGGCAGCTGTGTCGGGGAAGTGATAGCCTATGTCGCGCATGTTGGCAGCACCCAGCAATGCGTCGCAAATGGCATGTATGAGCACGTCGGCATCGCTGTGACCCAGCAGACCGAGTTGGTAGTCGAGACGAATGCCACCGAGCCAAAGGTCGCGACCTTCTACTAATTTGTGAACATCATATCCAAATCCAGTTCGTATCTTCATGAGTTTTTGAATTTTGAGTTTTGAATTATTGCCAAAGGCTATTTATCGACGTTTGAAAAGATCCTTAAGACCATCCATATCGAATGTCAATGAGAATCGCAATGTCTGGTCGAGAGGGTTAGACTTGGCTGTGGCTATCACATAACCGGCGTCAAGCGAGAAGACATTCATCTTGAAGCCTGCACCCACGGTGAAGTATTTACGATTGCCCTTGTTCTCCGACTCATGATGGTAGCCAGCACGTAGGGCGAACTTCTCATTATAGACATACTCGGCACCTACGCTCCAACGAATCTCCTGAAGCTCTTCCTTGAAACCGCCAGGAGCGTCGTGAAAACTCTTGAAGATGCCACTGATGGGCGACACGTCATAATATTCCTTCTCTAGCAAATCATCATAGTTATCAACATCATTGCCATCCTTGTCCACCTTGGACGGATAAGTAGGCACAAGTGGCTTGTTGGCGTCGACGGCTATTGAGAATCTGTTGTACTCGTCGACTGGAATCATGAGCGATGCACCAAGACGCAGGTTGGCTGGAAGGAATTCTGAACGGTCGGTTCCGCCAAAGTTAATCTTCGAACCCACGTTGGAGATATTAAGACCCAATCCAAGCTGGCACTCGCGCTGTCCGATGTTGAGATAGTTCTGATAGTAAGCAGAGAGGTCGACGGCAAAGGCGCTACCTGGCGACGAAGTGTCGGACAAGTTCCATGTAAGATTGGAGTAAATCCAACGCACACCTGCCGCAATAGAGAATGTCTCGCTGAGCATGATGGAGTAAGCCACATCGAGCGACATCTCATACGGATTGATGGTCATTCCGGCACCAGAGTCCGACGTGCCACTACCCGTGTCGACCATCACCTCGCCAAGCGAGAAATAGCGCAATGAAGACGACACAGCAGAGTAGTCGCCTATGCGATAGTAGCCCACGAGATAGGCAAGGTCGATGTCGCTGACGAGTTGGCGCAACCACGGTGTGTAGTTGAGCGACACTCCAGCACGCGATATGGTGAATGGATATTTGGCAGGGTTCCAATATTGCGATGCCACGTCTGGGTCGGTAGCTGCACCTACATCACCCATACCCGCAGAACGAGCATCAGGCGCGATAGACTGCGACGTCACGGAGTTCTTCTCAGGATTGAACATGTCGAGTTTCTCCTGAGCGAATGTCTGAAGCGACGCGAGAGCCATGATGGCAAGAGCCGCAATTCGTAATTTCTTCATCTGTATATATTGTTTTATTCCTTTATATAAACGTTGTTTAGCCCTAATTATTGCCTACCACAACGAGTTTCTTGGCTTTAGTGGTGCGCTGGCTGCCACCCGAAGCCAACTTGACACGATAGAGATAGACTCCGGTGCGGAGCTGTGCACCATTGTTGCAGCATAAATTCCATGTATAGGTGTATGGCGACGTGCCTGTCACCCCACCCTCTGTATGGCGCCACAAAATGCGACCACTCATGTCGAAGAGTTCGATGGTAACGTCAACCGTGCTGCCCGAACGGTCGTGCTCGACGACGAACGTAGTAGACTCGCGTGCCGGATTGCCCTTGCACGATATTGAGAGCGACGGCTTGAGTGAGTTGGTGACAACGAAACGTAGTTGAGCTGTGTTCACATTGTTCTGAATGTCCCATGCACGGAAGGTCAGCGTGTGCTCGCCCTCCTCAAGTTGGGGGATGACGTAGAAGGTGGAACCAGACGTGTAGGAGTCGAAGTCGAACTGGAAGTTGTCGTTGAGCGAATATGTAAGCTCTTGCTTGCCGTCGATGGTGAGCTGCATGTCGTGTCCGATGCCAGAGCCCGAGGCATTGATGCCGTCGCGGTCGGTTATCTCGGCTACGAAGTAGGGCGTAGAGTTGACACGGTCGCCATTCTGGAATGACGGCGAATTGAGATAGCAATAGATAGACGGACCTATGGAGTCGTTGTCGGCTATCTCGCTGCCTCCCACGATGAAGTCGTCGCTATATCCCTGGGCAATGACTGTATGGTCGGTGTTGATAGCCCACGCTGTGATGAGTCCCGACTCGTCGGAATAGTTGATGTCCTTGGGCACGGCAAAGGTGAAGCTAAACTCGCCATTGCTGATGCGATTGACACCGCTATATATAGTCTTGGTGCGATCGGTATACTCAAAAGCCTTATAGTCGCCAGAAGCGTTGTGGCGACACTTCACTGTCTCGCGACTGTCGCGCACTTGCAGCGTCACCTCGCCCTCAAAGTCGGGAATGTTGTCGACATGTCCCTTCACTGTGACGAGAGAGCCAGCCTTTAGGACGATGTCTTGATAGGCGTCGTCAGTGCTGATGCCACATATTGAGTCGATGACGATGTCGGCAGTGGGCAAGTTGAGCGCCATAGCAGGGTCGCCAAGGAGCACATACTGGCGCGAATTGAGAGCCAACTCCTTTGTGGTGGTTTCGTTTTTGGCACGTCGCAGAGCCTCGCCAATGGCGAGAGGTTTGCCATCATCGTCATACGACAACACATGGCGCATGAAGGCGGAGTGCAGAGTGGCGTTGCGGTCGGAGTAGACGGTGCGTGCTGTGGTGAGAACAGCCACTGCTCCACCCTTGGAATTGAGCACAGCGTTCATGCCAATGTTCTCGGCAAGACGGTCGAACGGACCGAAGTCGCATCCGATAGTGAGCCAAAGTGGCAAGTTGGTGTTGGTGAATGAGCCGAAATCGCTCAGATGCAGCACATTCTCGTGTGAGAACTGCACCTCCGAACCGTGTCCAACATAGCTCATAATGAGCGCACCAGAACTTTGTTGCTGCCTAATAGCCTTGGTGACTTCGGGGAAAGTGTTGCCCGAAGACGTCGACTCCATCTGATAGGCATCCCACATCACCTTCTTGACAAGGTAGCCAGGATTGGCATCTATCACTTGGTCGGCTACGGCATTAGCCTTGGTCATGTGGTCGTTGGAGTCGCCATCGTCGCCCATGAAGAATATAGTATTTTGCCATGAGCCTCCGTTGGCGTTTGTGGCATAGGCTATTGCCTTGTCAACCATTGTCTTGGCATCAGCCTCGGTGGTGACAGGGAAGCGTCCCACTGCCACATTCATCTTGTCGAAGTAAAGTGGACGATTGCCCCCGCCATCATCAAGCATACAATAGAAACCGTCGTCGACACAGCTCCAACGCTTGTCAAACGATTCGTCGTCCTCATAAGCCAATAGATAGTCGTCGGGAGACATGCGGCTACACTCTGGAGTGTTCATGCGATTGTCCCACACACTGCCGCCAAAGAGGAGCAGATACTTGGGACGATCGGCATCGCTTGTGGCTCTGTCGTACAGCATCTTGAGATAGCGACGATAAGCCGATGCGTCGGGAGTGCCACTGGAGAACTCGTTGAAGAGTTCGTCTGCTGGCACAATGTTCACACGCAGACCGTCGTGTTGCTCGTGGAAAGCCTTGAGACGCTTGGCCTGCGCAAGTAGTTTTTGGGATGTTGGGATTATTATCACCATGTCGGCTTGTGGGTCGGCATGATGGTCTTGATTGGTGATGTTGTAGACATACTCGGGTACGGGGAGCGCAGCAGTGGCAAGATCGGGCTGAATGGACGGTGTGTCCCACTCAAGTTGCACATAGTCGAGACGAACGGGATTGCCACGCTGCACCTTCAGCACGATGCGCTCTCGGGCAGAACTGCCATTGCGTGGGCAATTAACGGTGAACTTTCTCACTGTCCTTACACCATTTGTATACTTAGAATCCAGTACAGCCTGAGTGCTAATGGTGCCTAATACTTTTCCATTGACGCTCACCTCGACCGAAGACGCACTGGTGGAGGCTATGGCAACAGTGGGGCGATATTCGCTTTCGGCATCATATTGGCTATTGTCAAACTCCACCACCACGGAGTCGCCCACAGCCAACTGGCGTGAGTCGAACAGATGTCTGCCGCCCTGCAAATAGGCAAAGGCGTCAACCTCGTGGAGCTGATAGCTGTTGTATGTATTGATGTCGGGGTTGAGCGTACGGATGGAGTCGAGTGTGACATACTGCGGCTCGCGGTCGCCATCAGTAAGGAAATAATAACCGTAATCGGAGTAATGGTTGCGAGTGCGAGTGGTGTTCGCGCCACTCCACGACACAGGTCCACGTGCATAGAACACACGCTTGTCGCCCACTTTAGTGGTGGGCACCTCGTGCAGGTCGTCGTAAGTCACAAGGTCGGCAGGCGTGAGCACCTCGCTCTGCAAATTGCCTCCATATCCATATACCCTCACCTTAGAGGGATTGGTGAAACCAGCCTTGCGCACAACAGCGTCGGTGAGTTGATAGAATCCCGACGACGGCACACGTATCTTAGCCCACTTGCCCGAGCGCAACACGCTGTGTTCAGTATAGCGGTCGCTGGGAGCAATGGACTCATTAGCCCTCACCTCGTTTAGGGTGAGGTTGTAGAAACGTTGCGCTAATGCCGAGACCGAGGTCAAGCACAGACACATTATGATATGTATTGTTCGCAAGTTAATTTTCATACGTTTTTATTATTTGCAGTTGAAATCCAACACTCGGCGGTCTTCTATATATCCCTCAAGGTGGTCGTCAATCTTCACCGGACCTACACCCATTGGTGTGCCAGTGTAGAGAATGTCGCCCGTCTTGAGCGTGAAGAACTGTGAGATGTAGGCTATAAGCTCGTCCACCTTGTAGAGCATGTCTGATGTGCAGCCCTCCTGGACAGTCTTGCCGTTGATGTCGAGGTGAAAGTGAATGGCCTGTATGTCACGGAACTTGTCCAGCGACACCCAATCGCCGATGGCAGCCGAACCATCAAAGCCCTTGCACAGTTCCCACGGCTGTCCCTTCTCACGGAGTTTCTGCTGAAGTTCGCGTGCGGTGAAGTCGATGCCCACGGTTACTGCATCGTAGTAGCGATGAGCAAAACGCTGCGGGATAGTCTTGCCGAGGCGCGAAATGCGCACAACAAGCTCGGTCTCGTAGTCGATGCGTCCGAGATGGTCGGGGATGAAGAACGGCTTATGGTCCTTCAGCAGAGCCGAGTCGGCTTTGGTGAAAATCACAGGACTCTCTGGTTTAAATAACGAGCCATGCAGCTCTTTATTGTGTTCGAGGTAGTTCATACCTACAGCAAATATCTTCATTTTTCCTTTTTTAGTGTGCTAATGGACATTAAACAAAAAAGGGAGTTGCTAAAGAGCATTCACTCTTTGCAACCCCCATGTATAAAATTATGCGTAATTGATTTTGCTCTAATTACTCAGCAGAAAGAGTGAAGCGCTTGTAAGCAACAATCTTCAGATCCTTGTCCTGCTTCTTGAGGAAGT
>CAKPST010000067.1 GCA_934183355.1 uncultured Prevotella sp. | reverse complement strand
CATTCCGAGCGAGCCGTTGTTGAACCTAGAATTAGACAAGTCATTGTTGACATTGACGTAGAATGTGCCACAATTAAGACCATTGTTCAAGTTACCACCCGCAAGCAAGGACGCTCACCCCCTAATGTATATTTAATTCGTTTTAGTGTCTACTCACGGGGGAGGAATCCCCCGTGTCCCCCTCTTATTGAGGACGGAACACGCCGAGCGAGCCGCCGCTGAACCCAGAAGAAGACAAGCCACTGTAGACAGCGACGCAGAATGCGCCACAACGAAGACCATAGCTCAAGCCACCACCCGCAAGCAAAATTTTCAGAGTAGTGTCATTATTACGGTAGAAATAATCACCTACAGGTCTGGAGCTGTCACCGCCAACAGTAGCAGGCGTGCTAATCAATGGATAGTTAGCGTTGTAGCCCAACGTTTTAATATAACCTTCTTTGTTCGGGATGATCGCAACATTTATCCAACCTTTAGCAACTGCATCATTTACATCGCTTGGCCATGCAGCAGCAGACAACGGTCGAGGATTGATGTAAATGTCATTGCTGACTCTAAAGGCGTTGCCGAGAATTTTCCAATCGTTCGCGTACAGATTCTCAAGACCTAAAGTTAATACGCTATTTCGGCCGCTGGTGCCGCCAGAAATCTCGCCATCAAGCCCCAGAACTGTATCGCAACCGCCGGAATAGCTGACGGCACGATAGAAGCCGCTTGTACCGGCAGTAGTCGCGAACGCAGGACCATCCACGGTGACGCGTTTATTGTTGTCATCGTAAACGCTAATGCTTAAAATTTTACGCGTGTAAATTCCTTCGCTTACGGTTATGCCCGACAAATATACAGGCTCGCCCACAGCGAAACTTTCGGCCGTCGCATTGTCAATAATGATGGATGCAGAGCTTGCCTGCGTCACCGTACATTTCTTTAACGCGACTTCTGTATAGCCATTCATTACGCCGTTTCCAACAGCGCTCTGCCAATTGCGGTTCGCATATTTGATGCAGCCCAAATGCTGCAGCCAGGTCAAATCACTGTAACTCATTGCATGGATGCCAGCTCCACGCGCGATAGATTTCTTTTCAAAATCCTGCCACGAGAGATTTACACGCTTAGGCTTTCCAGCACGTGAGCAGATGCCGCCCTTGCCATCATCGCACCAACCATACTTCGTAATGCCGACAACATCGTATTCGTTGCCTTCAACCATGTGCAGCGGCGACGGTACGTAGCCAGATAAGCGGCGGTCGGAGACATAGCGATACTCATTGCCGTCGCCGTCGTAATAGCGACGACCGTAGCCTTTCGAGAACATCGTGAAGATGTCGGCGTCATACTCATCGTCGTCTTTGTATTTCTCGAATTCGTAGGAACCTTCGGTAGCCACAACTTTGCCGTCTTTAACTAAGGCCTCGTAGGTGTTAAAGCAATTAAATTTCGCCGGAAAATCATCCTGCCCTGCAGCAATATCGGTAGATTTTTCCCAAATCATAGATTCAGCAGCGCCTAAGCGAGAGCCAGCAGCATCAGTCGGAGTAAACTTCACACCTGCAGCTTCAGCGGCGATATTGTCTCTAGATTCCGAGAGGATGCGATTTTGTTCCTCCATAACCGTAATAAAACGTTGCATCGTCGCATCCAAAACAATAGGTTCTGTAATGATAGGACTGGAAACTTCACTCATAATCAAATACCTCCTTGATAGCTAATACATAATTTGCCATTCACGACACTCAGCCCAAGCTGCGGCACAATGGTCGCGCCATCAATGAGCTGCCGTGCAGCATTGGCATAATACTCAGATTGAGCAGCGGCATTTTCTGCGCTTTGTGCTTTAGTTGTTGCCGTAGTAGCAGCGGCCGTAGCTTTGTCGATATTAGCCACAACTGTATTTTTTGAGCTCAACGCAGATTCTGCACTTTGAGCTGCCTCGGTAGCCTTGTCGTTTGCAGCAGCTGCGCTATCGTTCGCGCGCAAAGCATAAGTATTAGCAGTCGCTGCGCTATCGCTTGCGTTGCTTGCAGCACTAGCGGCACCATTGGCACTATTTGCAGCATTACTTGCAGACGTAGCAGCGCTACTCTGAGACAGCTTAGCAGCAGCTTCGCTAGCAGCAGCAGCACTAGCCGATTTACCTGCAGCTGTCTCAGACGCTTTAGCATTAGTAGCGGAGCTCTTAGCATTGCTCTCGCTGTTTTTAGCAGCCAGCGCAGAGGACGCAGCGGCATTCATTGAGTTGGTTGCACTCAAGGCGCTGCTTTCCGCCTCGCCAGCCTGAGTCCTTGCAGTGCTTGCAGCAAGTTCGGCAGCAGCGAGCAGCTGCTCCGCGTTATCTTGGTCCCAGATGAGCTGACTGTCCTTGTAATTACTGCCGCCGATTTTGCCCTGCATTAATTTAACTTTTTTGTTAGCCTTTAAGACTGTGATGATTTCGCCTTCCTTTAAAAAGGGATTGTAGGCGTTCCACGCGTCCTCTGCAGCAAGGCTAAACTGGATTCTTGCATTACTCATTTACATCACCTCATTTTGTGCGTTGCCAGATATTGACGGCTAGATAAGGCTGCATATTGTTGTGCGCTTTACCACCGCCTGCGTTATTGACATTAAAAGTATGCGTGTGCTCGCCGGCTGCTGATGTTTCGCCGGTCCAGTCACGAGACGCCTGGAATTTTGCTAAATAACGCCAATCGCTTTTATGTGCACAAGGACCGCCCATGGAGCCGTCTTGATAAAAAGCGCCAGACGTAAAATCTCCGCCGTAGTTCCCTTGGCAAAGGCTTCCCGTAATTTCCATCGTACCTCTGTTGTGCTTGTGTTCGCCCGCTTTAGACATAGACGCATCATGCTTATGTGACGGCATCTCCGTCTCGAGCAACGCATGTTCAGCTTCGCCGCCAGTCGAGCCTAAAGGATAGGTTTTACTAGCACCAATCAAACAGCGTCCACCAGCAATCAGCTCCCACGTCCCGCCGAATAGAGTCGCAGGATTTGCATTGTTGACACTTAAGTACACAGAGCCAACCGGGTAGATGTCGTCCATGTTAAGCAGCCTATAGTCAATATTGCCGGAGTTATTCGGTTTTTTGTCGTTGACGCTAAATGCAAAAGCTTGTTTCAGCGACCGGACCAGGCCCTCGTAGTCGTCATCCATAGCGTCAAAACCACGCTCAACAAGCACCTGCGCGATAGCGCAAGTCATTATCGTAGCTTGTTTATATAATTTGTTGTGCAAATCAGCAGATGCCAGACCGGGCACAACACCATTAATGCGCTGAGTATTTGTAGCATATTCAGCATCAGTTACTACGTTCTCCTTACCAACCGATTCAGCAAAGATTTTAAAATTGCTATTTGCCATCCATTAGTTCTCCTTTTCTGCCCAGTGCGATTCATAACCGCTATATCGCATTGTATTGTAATCATAGCTGAAAAGCGGTAAGCCATCAGTAGATACAAACGTCAACACGTTAATACGCACGCCCTGCGGTTTTGGGATAACGTAAGCATGCACGATAAGTTCTTCTTCCAGCTGCGTATAGTCACCCTGCAGCACGATGTTGTAGCTCATATCCTGCAGGTCCTCGATTAAAAGCTTTTTGTCGGTTCCCATAACAGACGACCACAACTCGTACAACTCGTTTATCGTGCCCTTCCATGTGTTCTGGATAATTCTCGCCTTAATCATCAGCCTAAAAACATCATCGTCAAGCAAATTGCCCTCGCTCATTTCTGCCGGAGGATAACCAGTCAGCAGCTGCGTGCTCGCAAGTTTGTCAGGTGTAGGCGTGTAAATGATCGGATAGACTTCACCGCTCGCCATTTCTGCTGGCGATGGACAAATAACCTCGCCAATTGCAGCAGCACTCGGCTCAAAAGACAGCTGACGACTTGTACCAACGATGCTGCCCAAAATATCAAGCTGAGCAGTGCTGGCATTGTCGACCTCAAACGCCAGCAGCATATTATTGATACTGTCATCAATATCTAGGCCATAATTAACGAGCTTTTGTACCGTCGCCGTAAAGCGTGGGCTGCCGCGATATTCGCTCGTAACCAGCCGCTTATAATAATCAAGATTTTGCATCATTCCAGCGTCACCTCGATATTCGCATACGCAGGATTCGGAATTTCCTTAAAGCCGATATCAATGTCCTGCGCTACCATAGACGACTTGCTAAGCCCCAGCTTCAGCTCTTTAATACCAAAGATAGGCTTCGTCAGTGACGGATTGCAGTCCGTAATGATGTTGCTCAGCACCGACGCAGATACGTCACTGCCAATCGTCAGCGCAGCCAGATAATTGTAGACCGCCTCGCGGACTTTAACCGTCATAGTGGAGATATAGCCCGTGTATTTTTTGAGAGCGACCTTCACATAGATGTCTTTATACACCGGTCGGAAGAACCTCACGCGATTTATATAGTCGTTCTGGTCCGTGTACTCTACAGTAACGTCGCCGTTCGTATAACACCCGATGCCCTTGTGCAGAAAAATCGCTTCCGCCACATCCTCATCCGTGCCGCCCTCGACCACGCAAGTCACAGAGTGCGCCGGCAGACCATATGGGTTGTCGTCTGTGACAGAGCTGACGTTGGTGTCGTTCTCGTACACGGCGTAGCGGGATACGTTCTTCAGTGCTGCAATTGCGCCCTTCGTCCCATCAAGCATGGTCTGCGACGGATTCGCAGTGCTGATAGACTGACGTTCACGCAGCTGCGCGTCCGTCTCCTGCGCATTACCCAAAACAGCAGCAACCTCATTGATAACTGCTATCCAGCCATACGTCGGTGTCTCGATTTGAGTTATATCGCCAGCCAGAGCGCTCACAGCTCCGGCCGTGCGGCAGGTCGCAACAGTGTATGTTGTGCCGCTGGAATCAATAATCACGCTAGATGGCAAATCCCACGTCAGCCCAGCGCGATCACGCACAGCACCGTCAACAATTTGTATAAACGGCGTACCAGTGATTTTAACCTGACACGTGCTCTGGCTGGCAGCCTTACGCTTAATGCCGTTCAGCTTAACCACGCTGTCCAGCGACGTGCCGATAGCAGTCTCAGGAGAGCGTGCGTTATAGGCATAAGCCATAGCCTGCAGCGTGTCGCTTTGCTTGAGAGCAAAAATGGACAGCAGCTGGTAATCAGGCGAGCTATTATCCAGATAGATATCATCGCCGTAGATTTGCTTCATAGCGGCAATCATATCCTCTAAAATATCGTTGTAGGTAGGGATGTGTAGGCCCGTACTATCAACATAAGGCTTAAAATACGTCACATCTGCACCTCCTCACTACTAATAGCCAACGAACCATAGATAGTCTCTACAGTTGCCGTAAATTTATAATGTCTGCGTTCGTAAGATGATTCAAAAGACGTGACAGACTGCACGCCTTCCGTGCCGCTTATACGGTCGCGGATAATAATGTCAACGGCCTGCCTGTTCTCATCACTGCCGGATGTACCTAATATTTGCTCCCAAAGCGGCAGCCCATCTTTTAGGTCTTCCCACCATTCGGCATAAAGCAAGAGCAGGCGCTGCTTTATCGCCTGCCCGACAGCTTCGACACCGCTGATGTAATTTTGAAAGCCACGACCAAAGCAGTAGTCCCAATTGTCGTCTAAACGTCTAACCTGCATATCAGCCTCCAATAAACACATTGCTGCTGCCTTCGGCCACAGTGCCACCACAGCTCACGGGATCACCAATGCGCCCTGCAGCCTTGCCGTTGATGTATACGGAGCTGCTGCCGCTGGCGATGACGCCGCTATGCGTCGGATGATTAATGCAACCATGAGGTGCATAGCTGTCCCCTACGCGCCCTGCAGCGCGACCATTGATAAACACGTTCGGACTTCCGGCCGCAAGAGCTACAGGTGCGCAGGCGTCATGCCCTGTATTCAGGTCACCTAAGCGCGTCGCGCTACTCATTGATATTCACCCGCCCTGCTTTAATATTTACCGTACCGCCTACGATGTTAATCGTGTCTCCGGCAAGCTCTACGTAAGCACTGCCTGCATCATTGCGCAGCTGAGCAGAGCCTGTGCTGTATCCGGAGATTACTCTAGGCTGCGACCACACGCCGATAATAGCAAAGCCATCAGACAGGTCATGCCTGCGACATTCGACCTGATTCTGTACGCCTCCGCTCTGCCACCAGCCGTCCATGCACATATCGCCAAACACCACAAGGCACTCGTCGCCTGCCTGGATAGGCAGCGTCAACGCATAACCTCCGGCACGCGGCACGACGATAGGCACGTCGACCAGCAAAGGTATATCCACCCAAGACTCATCGCCGTCTGCAAGCATTTTTTCTCGCAGCGCAGGCTGCACAGTAACAGTCTGAGCGGCGGCGTCAAAGCTCTGGATAATGCCAGGCATACACACGCGCGTCTTGATTGCAGCGGCACGAGCGTCAAGTTCACCCTGACGTTCCTCATTTGGCGTGCGCAAATTTAAATCAATCATAAAATCACACTCCGTTCGGATTCTGCGAATTATTGGCCATGAGGGCAGGCAGTACGCCCTTACCATAGCGCGATACAGCAACGCAGGACGTATACCAATCATTACCCATCGTATCACCAGTATGCGTAAGCTCGATTACCTGATATATCCACTCATCATCAAGCGGCATCTGCGCCTGACCAGGAGTGACCTGAGCTTCGACAATCTCGCTGTTTTTAAGCTGCACCAAAGACCACATATGCACAGCAGGATTCAGCAGCAGTTTAAAATTCGCACCGTACTGTGTCTGCGTCGGCATACCGACAAGACCGGTAGTAGGCGTTTGCACGATGGCTTCATTCTCGACCGCGTCAGCAAGCTTTATCATGTTCAGCTTGCCGTCATCCACCCAATAGCTCGCACCGTTACCGCGGGCGATATCGGATATATAATCTTTAGGTTCGCCAAAAATAACCTTGCCCCGCGGCAGCTTTTGCCCGGATAGACCCTGCGTGATGCTATTCGTAGGTATTTTGGTTTTTGACTTTTCGCATACTGCGTCCAAAATCTGACGTTGGTTTACACCCTTGTTTAAAGTTTTGGCAATAAAATTTTTAGCAAGCACATTAGCTCCGTCTACGCATAAGAGCGACAGCACGTAGTCTGTATTATTCTCCTTGCGCCGGGATGGATAAATAATTTTACCGTCAAAGATAACTCCGTACTGTTTCTCTTGGACATTACCTTTAGCATCCTTTGCTTCCTGCACGGAGCCATCGGCAGCAGCATCCAAATAACCTTCGTAGCCAGCCTCAATGATGATGCGGTCGCCCTCTTTAAGGATTTTTTGCTCTGTTGCAGCAGTAAGATTGTAAATTTCTACAGTTGAGTAATTATTTATTTCCCGCGACTTTTTGACAGTAAACTTCACATGCAGGTCAGACACATTCAGGGCCTCTTTGTCCTGAGCATCCACAACGAGGATTTTCCACTTGCGCATCCATAAATAACTACTCATGAGCTATCACCCCACAGGAGCACCCAGGCAGAGCCTAGTGTCTCATTATCAGGCTGCTCTTGCGTGGTAGGACCAACAGCCACGATTTGAGCGCTGCCAATGTTCAGGTAAGAGTACTGCCCTAGCAAATCAATACCAGGCACCAATGGCATGCCTGTAATCAACTCTTCGCCTGTGCTATTGTCACAGACATCAGCCACCCACAGCTCGTACAAATCATAATAGCGTAGCTTCAGCAGGATGTTGATGTTGCGCTCGCCATCCAGCGTCAGCTTAAACGTTTTCTGGTCAAACGGAGTCGTAGACAATGGTATTTCATAATAACTCATTACCACTTCACCTCCATTCCAGAGCCCTTTTCAATTTTGCGTAAAGCTGTGCTGTTGTCGCCTTTAGGTTGCACTTCCTGCGACTTTTGCTGTGCACCTGTCGTCCACTTTCTAGCAGACACTTTCTCCGTGCCAACATTTACAACCAGCACCTGTACAAGATTCACCGTAGCTTTGAGAGCGCAGAGCGTCGATACATCATCGCTCACATCAATGCTCTCAATAAGCATATTCGGATACGTGTTCAGGCGCGTAACAACATCCATAGGTATACGCAGCTCCTGCAGCTTGCAGAGCATACGATAAGCCTGCACAGATTTATATACGCCTGCACCCTCATACACAAACCCATACCTGTAGCCCATAGCATCAGATACACCCACCTGCATACTGATGCGGACAGGATTTACAAAAGCATGGTCACTGATGTTGGCACCAGTCTGCACAGGGTGCTGCGT
>CAKPST010000066.1 GCA_934183355.1 uncultured Prevotella sp. | reverse complement strand
CCACAAGTCTGATGGTTGAAATTTAGGAGAGTTTAGGTAAAATATAGCCGAATTATTTGCGTGTGTGGAATTATTGCAGTAATTTTGCACACACGTTTAAAGGTGTGCAAGCATGCTTGCATATATGCGCTATATATATTAAGGTATAAGGAAACAAAGAATAATAAGGTAAAGGAATCGTTATGTCAATATCCAAGACTCGACAAAAACTTGTTGATGTGGCTCGTCAGTTGTTTGCCAAGAACGGCATTGCCAACACCACAATGAACGACATTGCGGTGGCGTCGGGCAAGGGACGTCGCACACTTTATACTTACTTCAATCGCAAGGAGGATGTCTACTCGGCTGTGATAGAGTCGGAACTGGAGCGTCTGAGCGATAAGCTCGACGAGGTTGCAGCTATGAAAATGCGCCCACAGGACAAGATAATAGAGTTGATATACACCCATCTGAGCATGATAAGAGAGACGGTGGTGCGCAACGGCAACCTACGTGCAGAATTCTTCCGCAACATCTGGATGGTGGAGAAGGTGCGCAAGAAGTTTGACGAGGACGAGATAGAACTCTTTCGCAAGGTGTATGCTGAGGGCAAGCTGGACGGAGAGTTTGACATTGACGACGTCGACCTTGTGGCAGACATCACCCACTACTGTATAAAGGGACTTGAAGTGCCATTCATCTATGGACGCATAGGCCACGGCATGACCGAGGAAGCGTCGAAGCCACTTGTTGCCAAGGTGGTGTATGGCGCATTGGGAAAACGAATTAATAATTAACAAACGATAATTAATAATTAAAGAGAAAATGGGATTATTAACAGGTAAGACTGCCCTCGTCACTGGAGCAGCCCGCGGCATCGGTAAGGCTGTCGCAATGAAGTTCGCCTCAGAAGGCGCAAACATCGCATTCACTGACCTCGTGCTCAACGACGACATGGCTGCCGGTCTTGAGGCTACACGCAAGGAGATAGAGGCTCTCGGCGTGACATGCCGTGCATACGCTGGCAACGCAGCTGATTTCGAGGAGACAGAGAAGACCGTTAAGCAGATTCACGCTGACTTTGGTTCTATCGATATCCTCGTGAACAACGCTGGTATCACCAAGGACGGCCTGATGCTCCGCATGACAGAGGCACAGTGGGACGCTGTATTGAATGTCAACCTTAAGTCGGCTTTCAACTTCATCCACGCTTGCTCGCCTATCATGCTACGTCAGCGCAGCGGCTCTATCATCAACATGGCTTCGGTAGTGGGCGTTCATGGCAACGCCGGACAGTGCAACTATGCCGCTTCTAAGGCAGGTATGATTGCTCTCGCCAAGTCAATCGCTCAGGAGCTTGGTCCTAAGGGCGTTCGTGCAAATGCTGTAGCTCCTGGTTTCATCGAGACAGCTATGACAGCACAGTTGCCAGAGGAGATTCGTAAGGACTGGATGAAGAAGATTCCTCTCCGTCGCGGTGGTCAGACAGAGGACATCGCCAATGTATGTCTCTTCCTCGCTTCGGATATGTCAAGCTACGTAAGTGGTCAGGTTATCCAGATCGACGGTGGCATGAACATGTAATCAGACAGGGATTATATAGATTTTAATAACAATATGGTAGGAGGGTATGGCGGGGATGCCATACCCTCCTACTTAATTATAACATACCCATAACTTATGAACGTAGTCTACGAAGACAACCATATCATCATCGTTAACAAGGCAAGCGGCGAGATAGTGCAGGGCGACAAGACCGGCGACACACCGCTGTCGGAGACTGTGAAGCAATACATCAAGGAGAAATACCAAAAGCCAGGCAACGTGTTTCTGGGTGTAGTACATAGATTGGACCGCCCTGTAAGCGGACTCGTTGTGTTTGCAAAGACATCGAAAGCATTGTCACGACTCAACGAAATGTTTCGCACGGGCGACGTACACAAGACCTATTGGGCTATAGTGAAGCGACGCGACATAGCTACTGAGGCGACGCTGACCGACTGGCTCACTCGCAACGAGCTACAGAACAAGAGCTATGCACATCAGCGTGAAGTGCCAGGAGCTAAGAAGGCTGTGCTGAGCTATAAGGTGCGCGGCGTGTCGGACAACTACATGCTGCTGGAAGTGAGTCTGATGACAGGACGCCACCACCAGATACGCTGTCAGCTCGCACACATGGGATGCCCGATAAAGGGCGACCTGAAGTATGGATCGCCACGCAGCAATCCGGACGGCAGCATATCACTGATGTCGCGCCGTGTGGAGTTTGTACACCCAGTGTCTAAGGAGACTATTGTGGCAGAGGCTCCGGTGCCAAACGACAAGTTGTGGCAGGCGTTGGCAGAGAATTGCAGTAATAATAATAAATAAACCCTATAATGAACAGAACCTTCCATCACAAACTGAGTATACAGGCTGTGACTACAGTGGTGATGCTCGCAGCGCTAGCGCTGTGGTGCTTCCTTGTGCGCACCAGTGTGTCGCCATTGCTGGGACTTGCATGTATGCTGCTTGGAGCAGCTGCCGTAGACCGCATGATACATTCGGAGTATGTGCTGACCGCCGACAACCGACTTGTGATAACACGTGGCAGAATAATGAAGCCATTGGTGGTGAACATCGACGAGATAGTGGAGATGCACGAAGTGCGCGGAATGTTTATTGTGGCAAGCCACATAGTCATAGAATATGGCATGGGACACATGACATCGGTGCAACCAGCCGATGCTAAGGGATTCATAAAAGAGGTGAAACGCCGACAAAAATAATATTCATCTTATATGACACGCTATTTATACACTCTGCTGCTGGCATTGGTCGCAATGTGTGGAGCACATGCACAGGAGCAGATTGACATTGAGGAAGACACTATACAGGAAGATTCGCTGATGGTGGACACCTTCATCGTGGAGCATCATCAACTGCCGTGGGAGCAGACACTGCGTCTGCATCTGGACAAACTACTTGAGCACGACATGTTCAAGACGTCGCAGGTGGGACTGATGGTGTATGACCTCGACGCCGACTCGACGCTGTATGCTCATAACGAAAGACAGCTGATGCGCCCTGCGTCGACCATGAAGGTGCTGACAGCGATAACGGCTATCGACAAACTTGGAGGCAGCTATAGATTTAAGACAGAGCTGTGCTATAAAGGAGAGGTGGCAGACAGAACGCTGAAGGGCAACATATATTGTGTGGGAGGATTTGACCCACGATTCAACAGCGACGACATGCGAGCCTTTGTGGAGGGTATACGCAAGATGGGCGTAGACACCATACGAGGCAATATATATGCCGACAAGACGATGAAAGACCGAGACACGCTCGGCAACGGATGGTGCTGGGATGACGACAACCCTGTGTTGTCGCCACTGCTCGTGAGCAGAAAGAACACATTCGTAAAGAAATTCACTGACGAACTGCGCGAGGCTGGCATCGTGGTGGAGGCAGAGACAGGCGAGGCACGCCGACCGGAGGATGCCTACTGCATAGTGAGCCGATTTCACTCCATCGACCAGATACTGATGAAGATGCTCAAGGAGAGCGACAATCTGTATGCCGAGTCGATGTTCTATCAGCTTGGAGCGTCGTCGGGCAGTCATCCAGCCACGGCAAAGAACTCGGCTGCCGTGATAGAGAGACTAATAAGTAAGGTGGGGCTTAATCCGCGGCGATATAGCATAGCCGATGGTTCGGGACTGTCGCTATACAACTATGTGACAGTGGAACTTGAGGTGAAGCTGCTGAGATATGCCTTCCGCAACAACAATATCTATCTGCATCTGCATCCGGCACTGCCTGAGGCTGGTGTGGACGGCACTCTGCGTTCGCGCATGCGCGGCACGTTCACACAGTCGAACGTGTATGCCAAGACGGGAACGCTGACAGGCATCACATCGCTCGCTGGCTACTGTACGGCAGCCAACGGACATAGACTGGCTTTTGCCATCATCAACCAGGGAGTGATGCACCGTGGCAATGGACGCGCCTTTCAGGACAGAGTGTGCACGGTGTTGTGCCAACCATAATAATAGATAGGAGACAGAATATATGAACGAACTGACACAATACATAGAGCATCTGCTTGCCTCCACAACACTGAGTGAGGGCTGGCTATCGTTTGTAACATTGACGTTGCTATGTGCCGCAGTGGCACTCATAGCATGGCTTGTATATATGTTGTGCGTAAAGGTGGTGGTGCCGCTGACGGTGCGCATCACACGTCGCACGGACGTAGTGTGGGACGACTATCTGCTCAATCCGCAGGTGATGCACTCGGCATGCCATGTGGGGCCAGCTATAGTGGTGTGGCAGTTGCTGCCGCCACTATTCTTTGCACATCCCATAATGCAGACAGTGCTGATGAAAGCCACAGCCATATACATCACCATTGCAGTAATAAGAATGGTGATGGCATTTATCAGTTCGCTCAAACTGTTTGACAGCAACAACGACACACGCTCGGCTGCACAGCAATACTTACATTCGTTCTGCGGAGTGCTGAAGATAGTGGTGCTGTTTCTGGGTGTCATTGTCATCATATCTATCGTCATCGACCGCAGTCCGCTGACGTTGCTCGCCGGACTCGGTGCCACGTCGGCAGTGCTGATGTTGGTGTTCAAGGACTCCATCACCGGACTCGTGGCAGGCATACGTCTGACAAGCAACAACATGGTGCGCAAGGGCGACTGGATAACCATGGACAAGGCGGGAGCCAACGGAGTGGTGGAGGACATAACGCTGTCGACGGTAAAGGTGCGCAACTTTGACAATACTATAGTCACTGTGCCGCCACAGAAGCTCATCGAAGACTCATTTCAGAACTGGCAAGGCATGCAAGAGAGCTTTGGTAGACGCGTGAAGCGCACGCTGTACATCGACTTCCGTTCGGTGACAATAGCCAGCGACGAGCTGAAGCAGCGACTCGCAGCCTCGGGAATGATGAAAGCTGAGGAGATGAAGGGCGAGGTGGTGAACCTGACGCTCTTTCGCCAATATATGGACAGATGGCTTGGACAGCGCGACGACGTGGTGAAGGATGCCACATACTTTGTGCGCCAACTCGAACCAACTGCCAACGGACTGCCAATAGAGATATACTTCTTCCTGAATATAAAGGCATGGACACCATACGAGCAACATCTTGCCGAGATAATGGAGTGGATGTATGCCTTTGTGCCAATGTTTGGGCTGAAGATTTACCAGAGAATTTAAACAAGAGAGCCAGTGCTACAGGACGAACTAATATATCAGATACGCCAGAGTTTCGGCTTTGAACCGACTATAGACCAGAACAGCGCACTCGTGACATTCGCCTCGTTCATCACCGATAGCGACAATAGGGCAGTGATGATAATGCGCGGATCGGCAGGAACGGGCAAGACATCGCTGTCGGGTGCCATTGTGCGCACTATGAAACGATTGAGGCAGCGTGTAGTGTTGCTTGCTCCGACGGGACGAGCAGCCAAGGTGTTTGCGGTGAATTCGGACACTCCAGCGTCTACCATACATCGTCGCATATATAGACAGAAGTCGATGGAGGGAGCTTTCTCGCTTGCTCCAAATATGCATACGGACACACTATTTATGGTGGATGAGGCATCGATGGTGGCAAACGAGGGACTGCCTGGGGCTGTATTCGGCACGGGATGTCTGCTGGACGACCTTGTGCAGTTTGTATATTCGGGTCGCAACTGCCGACTGATGCTCATCGGCGACAAGGCACAGTTGCCACCAGTGGGCGAGGAGGAGTCGCCAGCTCTGTGCTCCGACTTTATGGGAGGATATGGACTGACCGTATATGAGAGCGACCTGAAGGAGGTGTTGAGACAGAGTCAGGAGTCGGGCATACTCTACAACGCCACTGTGATAAGACAGATGATAACCCATGATGAGGCTACGGAACTGCCGAAGATACGCTTTCGGGGATTTGCCGACATAGTGTGTGTGCCGGGCGACGAACTGATAGAGTCGCTTGCCACAAGCTACTCGAATGTGGGTATGGACGAGACGATGGTGGTGACACGCTCAAACAAGAGGGCAAACATATACAATCAGGGCATACGCAACCAGGTGTTGTGGCGCGAAGAAGAACTGACATCGGGCGACTGGCTAATGATAGTGAAGAACAACTATTACTGGACAGAGCAAGACGCGATAAAGACAGCTGTTCAGCCGACACCTCAAGCTGAGCAACCTACACCTTCGTTTATAGCCAATGGCGACCGTGCCGTGATACAGCGTGTGCGCAATCGCCGCGACTTGTATGGCTTCCACTTTGTCGACCTATGGTTGCAATTTCCCGACTATGACGGTTATGAGTTGCAAGTGACGGCTCTCACCGATTCGCTTGCTACTGAGGCTCCAGCTTTGACACGCGAGCAAAGCGACAAGCTATTCAACGAAGTGATGCTCGACTATGCCGATGTGCGCACCAAACCAGAGAGGTTTAAGAAACTGAAGGAAGACCCTTACTATAATGCTCTGCAAATAAAGTATGCCTATGCCGTGACTTGCCACAAGGCGCAGGGCGGACAATGGTCACACGTATATGTAGACCAAGGATATATGACCGACGAGATGCTGACACCCGACTATATACATTGGCTGTACACAGCATTCACACGAGCCACAGAAAAGCTCTTTCTGGTGAACTGGCCTAAGACACAGACGGCAGAATGAAAGAGGTGATAGTGGGGAGAAGAAGAAATTATTAACTAAACAATAATATAAGATGAACATGATTTTGAAGAACGCCATGGTTGCCATGGCAATGATATTGTCGGTAAACGCAACGTTTGCGCAGACCAATAACAGCCAAAATGGTGCAAAGGCACAGCAGGCTGCTGTGGAGAACGACCTCGACGCTAAGTATGCTACAGACCTACTACAGCCAGGAACAGAGGCACCTAACATAGCATTGAAGACCGTTGAGGGCAAAGAATTTTCGCTGAAGAACCTTCGTGGAAAATATGTTGTGATAGATTTCTGGGCTTCGTGGTGTCCCGACTGTCGCAAGGATGCTCCAAACATCATCGCACTGCATGAGAAATTCAAGGAAAAAGGCGTGGAGTTTGTGGGCGTATCGTTCGACCGCAACATGGAGTCGTGGAAGAATGGTGTGGAAAAACTCGGAATGAAATATACACAGGTGAGCGACTTGAAGAACATGCGTGAGTCGGAAGTGTCGTTGGCTTATCACATAAAGTGGATTCCTTCGGTGTATGTCATCGACCCACAGGGCAAGGTGGTGCTCGCAACTGTAATGTCTGAGAAGGTGGCAGCCTTCCTTCACTCAGTTTATCCAGATTGTGCCGAATGACACTCACTGTAGACATATTGAATACATGGTTCAGGCAGTTTAACGCTGATTATTTCGGCGGTGAGCTGCCTGTGCCTACTCTTGAGCTGTCGAAGGCACGTACTCGGCTTGGTATGATGTCGTGCAAATGGAAGATGAGGATGTTAAAGCGTGTGTATACCGACTTCAAGATACGCGTAAGCATCTACTACGACTGCACGGAGCGTGAATATCAGGAGACGTTGCTGCACGAGATGATACACTACTATATAGCCTATAAGGGCATTCGTGACACGTCGTCGCATGGACCTGCGTTCTGCGAGATAATGCATAGGCTCAATAGTGAGTATGGATGGAACATCAGCATAACGTCGTCGATGCGTGAGCATAGTGTGTCGAAGACGATAGCAGCCAAGGTGGGTACATATATAGTGCTTGCAATTAAGCACAAGAACGGCAAATACTACCTATCAGTGGTGAATCTAAGGTCGGTGAGTGAGTTGGACGGAATAGTGAAAAAGTTGAACGAGGTAGTAGAACACCGCTGGTATGTGACACACGACGAATACTTCCGTAGATTTACCAAAGTGCGCACGTTGAAAGCCAAATGTGTGCCAATGGAGGTGTTTAACGAAAAAACGGCTGCAATGCAGCCGCTTGAATTCTGAAATATGTGTAAGCTATTGATGGATTAATAGCCCATTTGCTCTAAAGCTGTAGCCAACTGGTCGGGACAACTGGTAGGTTTGCCATTGCAAGTGATGCCCTTTAGAGTAAGCTTAACATCAGTGGCTTTTTTGCCGATGCACAAGGCACAGATGCCTTTGAGGTTGCCATTGCAACCACCAAGGAACGAAAGATTCTTAATGATGCCGTCGGCATCAACGTCGATGGTGATGAGGCGGCTGCATGTGCCGCATGTGGTGTAGTCTAAGTGATTCATAATGATGTATATTAAAAAGCCCCACCCCCTTGCCCCTCTCCCATAG
>CAKPST010000065.1 GCA_934183355.1 uncultured Prevotella sp. | reverse complement strand
TGCCAACTCGGCACGGCTGAGAAATGTTGTTGACTTGTTGTTGGTGTTGTTTATATTATATTACTTCTCTTCCTCAAACTCCACATACTCACCCTCATCCTTTGCGAATATCTTTCGATTCACATCATGTGCCGAGCGAGTGTCATAAAGCTCCTCGTTCGAGAAGTCGGTCTTTGACGAAGTGCTGCCAGTGGTTGTAGTTCTCTTAGCGCGATTGTTGGCAGACGAGGCTTGTTTAGTCCCCTTAGAGCCTTGAGCACCCATGCCGAAGCTACGTGCCACGTTTTTCACACGTACATACAAATATATTATTATGCCGATGATGAAGATGGCAATCATCAGCGTCACGAGGAATATCGATTTGAGGAATAGTCCCAATATAGCCATAGTCTCTGATTATTATTAATTTGTTAATTGTATGGTTTATCTTTGATACACTTAAGACAAACACTGTGCCATAAAAAAACTAAAGGCTACAGCCTTAAGAACCGTAGCCTTTTTTTAATATCTGTTTGTATCGTTGTCCTTATGCTGCCTTCTTGCTTGAACTGACAAGATCGCTTAACACTGACACGATGAAATACCATGCGATGATTACCCAGAAACTCTCGAAGATGCCAAGCCATGCTATCATCACCACTGCGAAGGCGATGAACGAGTAGCGTATCTCGTTGCCCTTCCAGCCCCAATGCTTAAACTTCAATGCAAACATCGGTATCTCTGACACCATGAGCCATGAGCTGACACACACCATAGCCAACACTCCGACTGTCATCCAGGGCGTCGACTCAATGAGGTCGGCCTGAGAAACTATCAGCGAGCCCCAGAACAGAGCGTTAGCAGGTGTCGGCATGCCGATAAACGACGTTGTCTGACGAGTGTCAAGATTGAACTTGGCAAGACGCAGAGCCGAGAATGCCGCCATCACAAAGGCGAAATAAGGCAGATATGCAGCAACGGGTTGCAGCACCGAGGGATATTCCATCACCATTAGCTCGGAGAAGACTATCATTGCTGGAGCCACTCCGAAAGTCACGTCATCGGCAAGCGAGTCAAGTTCCTTGCCTATCGGCGAGCTTACGCCGAGCAGACGTGCGCTCATGCCGTCGAAGAAGTCGAACGCTGCGCCCACCACAATCCACAACAAGGCGAGTTTGGCGTCGCCACAGAGCGCGTAGACGGTAGCTATACATCCCGATACGAGATTGCCACAGGTGAGGGTGTTTGGAATATAACGTTTCATAGAATATTGATTACTTAAGTTTTGCTATGACAGTCTGGTCGCCTGTCGTAGCCTGTCCCATCTTGACGCATATCTCAGTACCCAGAGGCAAGTATACATCCACACGCGAACCGAACTTGATGAAGCCCAAGTGCTCGTCGATGTAGCATTCCTCGCCTTCCTTAGCGTATGTGACGATGCGTCGCGCCACAGCGCCTGCTATCTGTCGGCAGAGGATGTCGGTGCCTTCAGGTGTTGTTATCACCACGTCGGCGTGCTCGTTTTCTTCGCTCGCCTTGGGCAACCATGCCTTGTGGAAGTTGCCGTTGTGATGTGCTACGAGCTTCACTTTGCCGTCAACGGGAAACCAGTTGGCATGTACGTTGAACAGACTCATGAAGATGCTCACCATTATGCGGCGGTCGTGGAAATACGTGTCTTCGTCCACTTCTTCTATCACCACCACTCTACCGTCGGCTGGAGCCACGACAATCTTCTCTGTGTCTTCTTGTGGAAAGTAGCGTATTGGGCATCTGAAGAAGTTGACAACTATGCAGTAGACTATACCAAATACGCCTGCAAAGCACCAAAACGGTGTCTTATCCTCAACAAATCTCCAAAGGAGCAGCGCTATTGCGGCAATAGCAATAAAGCCATATACAAGTGTATCTGTTCCTTCACGATGAAGACGTATTTTCTTTAGTTTCTTTATTCTCTTTATCATTGTTGATTTTTTGGGGTTAGGCTGTATTCGGTTTGTTGTATGTTTTAGTTTGATGTGTGTGTCCAAACAAAAGAGTGCCTATTTATCATTATGCACGGACACGTATTATCTGTGCAAAGGTAGCAGTTTTTCACGGAAATGACAAATTTTTTAATGTTTCTTCACTGCTACACATAATATTATTACGATGTATCTACAAATAGGTGGGTATTTCAATAACTTTCAGTATCTTTGTGCTCACAAATATCAATATAGCCCAAAGCAAATCATCAATTCAGTTTATTAGCAGCAAATGGAAGATTTCATACATCTACACGTTCATACATACTACTCTATTCTCGACGGACAGTCGCCCGTGCAGAAGATTGTCGACAAGGCTGTCGCCAACGGCATGCGCGGCATGGCTATCACCGACCATGGCAACATGTTCGGTGTGAAGGAGCTGTACAACTACTGCAACAAGATAAACGGCAAGTTGAAGGCGGAGGGCAAGGAGCCTTTCAAGCCTATCTTCGGATGCGAGATGTATGTGGCTCATCGCCGCAAATGCGACCGTGTGAAGGAGAAGGGCGACATGGGTGGCTACCACCTTATTGTGCTCGCTAAGAACTATAATGGCTACAAAAACCTCATCAAGCTTGTCTCACGGGCTTGGGTTGACGGCTACTATATGCGACCACGTACCGACCGCGAGGACCTTGAGAAATATCACGAGGACCTCATTGTGTGCTCGGCATGTATCGCTGGCGAGGTGCCTGCCAAGATATTGAAGGGCGACATGGACGGAGCACGTGAGGCTTTGCAGTGGTATAAGCGTGTGTTTGGCAACGACTACTATCTGGAGCTACAGCGACACGAGGTGACCAACCCTCACCAGCGTGCCAACCGCGAGACGTTCCCATTGCAGCAACGTGCCAACAAGGAGCTGATAAATCTCGCCAGAGAGTATGGCGTGAAACTTGTGTGCACCAACGACTGCCACTTTGTCGACCAAGAGAATGCCGAGGCTCACGACCACTTGCTGTGTCTTGCCACTGGCAAGGACCTCGACGACCCCAATCGTATGCTCTACTCCAAGCAGGAGTGGTTTAAGACACGCGAGGAGATGAACGCCATCTTCGCCGACGTACCCGAGGCTTTGAGCAACACGCTTGAGATATTGGACAAGGTGGAGTTCTACTCCATCGACCACTCGCCTATCATGCCTTTCTTCCCTATCCCCGAGGAGTTCGGAACGGAGGAAGAAACACGCAAACGCATATCGCCTGAAGAGCTGTTCCGCGAGTTCACCACCGACGAGAATGGCAACGAGATAATGTCGCACGAGGAGGCTGAGAAGAAAATCAAGAAGCTCGGCGGCATTGATAAGCTCTATCGCATCAAGTTTGAGGCCGACTATCTTGCCAAACTTGCCTACGACGGAGCCAAGGAACTATATGGCGACCCGCTGACTGAGGAGGTAAGCGAGCGTGTGAAGTTTGAGCTTCACATCATGAAGACCATGGGCTTCCCTGGCTACTTCCTCATCGTGCAAGACTTCATCAACTCGGCTCGCAAGGAGTTGGGTGTGATGGTGGGTCCGGGACGTGGTTCGGCTGCCGGCTCGGTAGTGGCTTACTGTCTTGGTATCACCAAGATCGACCCTATTAAGTATGACTTGCTGTTCGAACGTTTCCTCAATCCCGACCGTATCTCCCTACCTGATATTGATACCGACTTCGACGACGATGGTCGTGGCAAGGTGTTGGAATGGGTGGAGGACAAGTATGGCCACGACAAGGTGGCGCACATCATCACCTACGGCACAATGGCTACGAAAAACTCCATCAAGGACGTGGCACGTGTGGAGAAATTGCCACTCGACGTCAGCAACCGTCTGTGCAAGGCTATCCCTGACAAACTGCCCGACGGACTGAAGATGAACCTGCCCAACGCCATAAAGTGTGTGCCTGAGCTGCGTGATGCCGAGGCGAGCGCCAACCCCTTGCTTGCCAACACCATCAAATATGCCAAGATGCTTGAGGGCACAGTGCGTGGCACGGGTATACATGCCTGTGGCACCATCATCTGTCGCGATGCCATCTCCGACTGGGTGCCAGTGTCTACAGCCGAGGACAAGAACGACCCGGGACACAAGCTTCTTGCTACACAATACGATGGTCACGTCATCGAGGAGACTGGACTCATCAAGATGGACTTCCTCGGACTCTCCACGCTGTCTATCATGAAGGAGACGGTGGAGAATATTCGACTGACAAAGGGCATCATCATCGACCTGGACACCATTCCTATCGACGACGAACTGACATACAAGCTCTATCAAGAGGGTCGCACCATCGGCACCTTCCAGTTTGAGTCGGCTGGCATGCAGAAGTATCTGCGCGAGCTACGACCCACCGTTTTTGAGGACCTCATCGCCATGAACGCCCTCTACCGTCCAGGACCTATGGACTACATCCCGTCGTTCATTGCCCGTAAGAATGGTAAGGAGGAGATAAAGTATGACATCCCGTGCATGGAGAAGTATCTCAAGGACACCTATGGCATCACAGTCTACCAGGAGCAGGTGATGCTTCTCTCGCGACAACTTGCCAACTTCACCCGTGGCGAATCGGACGCTCTGCGTAAGGCGATGGGTAAGAAGAAGAAGGCTATCGTTGACGCTATGAAGCCTAAATTCATTGAGGGTGGCAAAAAGAATGGACACGACCCTAAGGTGCTTGAGAAGATTTGGAGCGACTGGGAGAAGTTTGCGTCCTACGCTTTCAACAAGTCGCACGCCACATGCTACTCGTGGGTGGCTTATCAGACGGCTTATCTCAAAGCCCACTACCCTGCCGAATTCATGGCTGGCAACATGAGCCGATGTATCAACGACATTGGCAAGATTACCAAACTGATGTCCGAATGCCAGAATATGGGCATCCCGTGCCTTGGTCCTGACGTCAACGAGAGTCAGCGCAAGTTTGCAGCCAACAAGAAGGGTGAGGTGCGTTTCGGTCTATCTGCCATCAAGGGCATGGGCGACGCTGCTGCACTCAACATCATTGCGGAGCGCGAGAAGAATGGTCCCTATACCGACATCTTCGACTTCGTGCAGCGTGTCAATCTCTCGGCTGTCAACCGCAAGGCGTTTGAGTCGCTGGCTCTGAGTGGCGGATTCGACTCGTTTGGCATCAAGCGTGAGCGATACTTCGGCACCAACGCCAAGGGCGACACGTTCATCGAGACACTCTTGCGCTACGGTCAGGTATACCAGACGGAGCAATCGTCGATGCAGAACTCGCTATTTGGCGACATGGGTGGCGTGGAGATAACCACTCCTCCCATTCCAGAGGTGGAACCATGGAGCACCATGGAGCTACTGAAGAAGGAACGCGACCTTGTGGGCATCTACCTCTCGGCACATCCTCTTGACGACTACGCCGTAGTGCTCCACCACATGTGCAATCTCAAATGCTCGCAGGTGGGCAGAGAAATGGACAAGAAGGAGATGGCTAAGTTTGAGGAACTGTCGTTCGGTGGCATCGTCACTGCCGTGTCATCACGATTCACCAAGACCAACAAGCCATTCGGCATCGTCACCATCGAAGACTTCGACGGCTCTGGCGAGTTGGCTCTCTTCGGCGAGGAGTGGACCAAGTGGCAGAGTATGCTGCAAGAGGAATATCCAGTATACATCACGGCTCGCTGCCAACAGCGTTTCCGCAACAATCCCGATGCCTACGACTTGGTGATTAAGAAAATAGAGTTTCTCACCGATGTCAAGGACAAGGCTATAGACAAGTTCACTATATACATCGACTCGACGATGTTCAAGGAGTCGGCAATGACCGATCTTGAAACCATGTTGCGAAGCTGCCAGGGCAATGTGCCACTCTACTTCAACATTCACGACACGGAGAACAACACCAACATAGAGTTGTATAGTCGCAGCGTGACAGTGGATGTCAACAAGAAGTTGCTAAGTTTCCTCGACGAGATGAATACACAAATGGGCGAACAGTATAGCGTGCGCTACGCCATCAACTAAGGTGCCAACTCCACGTTTGGCATAAACTTTGATATATTAATAAACAAACCCAATAAAATAAAGAAAGTAAAATGGAAGTAAAAATCACAACCGAAAACATTGAAGAGTACAAGAATGGCGCTCTGCCATTGGTAGTTGACCTTTGGGCTACATGGTGTGGACCATGCCGCATGATTGCCCCTATCGTTTCTAAGCTCGCTGAGGAATACGACGGCAAGATCGTAGTTGGCAAGTGCGACGTAGAAGAGAACGACGATGTTGCAGCAGAATACCGCGTTCGCAACATCCCGACAATCCTCTTCTTCAAGGGTGGCGAGCTCGTGGGCAAGCACGTAGGTGCCATCACAGAGGGCGATCTTAAGAAGAAGTTCGACGAACTGCTCTAAGAGTACAACATCAAACAGCCATATAAAGTATGGTGTTATAGCCTTCGGCGCTCTGCGTCGAAGGCTTTTTTATGGTTCATCATTACGTACCCTATTATTTATCTTCAACTTTATCAGCTCCTTTTGAACAACGGGAAGCATTACTTCGCCTAGTTCAAATACATTTGTTGAGAACCTATCACCATAACCCAACTCTGAATCATAGCTATAATTCTCTTTTGCATTCTTAATATTTTCCTCTAAAAGAAATAGATATTTTTTTGTTTGAAGACCACCTTTAATGGCACTACCACACCATTTTTTAATCTCTTTGCTCAGTTGTGATTGATCAAGAGGAGGAACAAATCCTTCAAATTTGTCTTTTTTTTACAGCATAGTACAACCAAACCTCAAAACAAGGATTGCTAACCAATAGCTTTATTCCATTTTCTTCACATAAGGGCAACTCACTCGTTATCCAAGCTCCGAAGTGGTCAACATCTGTCAATAAGAAATAATAATCTGGTGTATCCTTGTTAGAAGAACTTTGATATAGTTTTTGTTTCTCCAAAGCAAAGTCAAAGACAGCAGGTTTGTTTCCCTTTTTAAACGTTGCATCTGCCAAAAAATCCAACTTCAACTCAGGGAATCGAGACTTATGCTTAAGTATTGGATCCAAATAATCTTTTTCTCTTTCTGTACCGCCTGAGAAAACGACAATGAAAGAAAGTGGCGATAATTCCTTATCTTTCTTTACATAACTGTCGTTTACTTCAGGCAATACAATTTCTTCATCAGCAATTATGGCTGATGATGGAGACGCACCCTCTTTTAGTTCTTCAACGGGAGCCCCTTTGGTATAATACCTTTTAACTGCCATATTACAAATTAATTGATGGCACACCGCCAAAACGTCCTACTATATAGCCATTCTCAACATTAATAGTGTTATGAATCTTATAGTCATTAAAACTATTCAACACTGTCATTCCGTTGACCTTCTCTGTTTTCCACATTTCATCAACTCTCATTAACTCCTGCTGATTTTGGAAACGTGTAAGATGGGTTGTAAATATTAATTGACCTTTGGATGTGTTGTCTGCAAAATATTTAACCAACTTGTAAATCATATTGGGATGCATGCTATTTTCTATTTCATCTATGAAAACTACATTGTCTTCATTTATAACAGAATAAAAAGCTGGCAACAATGTCAACAAGCGCACAGTACCATCAGACTGTGTATCAATATCCATTTCCAATGCCAATCCATCAGGTCCGCTTTGTTTAAACATGAACTCCAAAATCAGCTGTTTGCCATCCTTTGATATCATGTGAAACTCGTTCCTCATATTCTTTGATGCCATCATCTCACCGTCACCACTTGGAATATTCGGTATATTCTGAAAAACTTTTCCCCTGTTCGTCTCAAGCCATTGCTCGAAATCCATCTGTCTAATAGTAAATGATTCAGAAATATCAAGCAACTTAATCATCTTATCAGAAAAATCTAACAACGAACTATTTTGGTTCATCATCTTTATTAAATCTCTTACAGAAGAGTTGATGCTTATAACCTGAAGATTATTGCTAAACCATTGAAGGGCGTTTGTAACATGATCGGAAGAAATGACAGGAAACGTATTGTTCAAAGCCAGAACCGATGTATATGGATTTTTTTTCAACAGGTCTGTTGCGAGGTCTTGCATCGTTATATCCTCTGACGATATCTTAGCCCCATCACGTTTGAAAATAATTACATCGTCTTTTTCACCTAAACCTGATAATGATAGACTCTCATGAATCATCTTATCAAGTTTTAAAGAGTAAATATAATATACATCCTTATAAGAAAACTCTACTTCTATCTTTATAGGCTTAGACGTATCTTCAACCAATTTATATCTTATATCTTCAAATGAATCCTTGTTAAGAAAGTCGAATTTTGAGACTACATTTCTAACAAAAAACAACGCCTTAATGAAGTTGCTTTTACCTGTATTATTAGCACCATAAATTGCTCCCATCTTCAGAACAGGAATCTTTTCATGAGTATATACATGGTTCATAAATCCCTTCCTTTGATGACTTGGAAACATGTCAAACGTGACCTCATCATAAAAGGACAAAAAATTGCTTATGGTAACTCTTAATAGCATAATTGTATCAATTTAAATTTGAAAAAGTAATATACTTCTCCATCATCTAACAAATTTAATGATATAATACAAGACGTGAAAATATCACGGCTTTCACTTATCATAGTTTAACAATAAAAACTCCAGGTTTAGGTTTGTTAACTCAAAGCATTATAGTATATTTCCTTTTTGCTTGCCTTATTATTGTTCTCGTTTTCATCTACCATCTGCCACAATTCACAATTTAATCATTGTAACGGATTGATATATAGAGGAATAATGAGGTTGGCAGATATACGAAAAGTGGGCTTATCTACCATCCTATGTGCCATAACATGGTAGCTATCTCACATGCAATAAGGGGCAGAACACATATTGCGTTCTGCCCCTTATTGCAGTCGGGATGACAAGATTCGAACTTGCGACCCCTACGTCCCGAACGTAGTGCGCTACCAACTGCGCTACATCCCGAT
>CAKPST010000064.1 GCA_934183355.1 uncultured Prevotella sp. | reverse complement strand
TCCTCGCGCTTTGCGCGAGGAGGGAGGGGAAAAGAAAAAGAGGGAGAATCCTCTACAAAATGAAGTTAAGTATTTACTTAACGGGTATTTCAAGCATAGTCTTCTTTAGCAGTTCCCAGAATGGGGCAACTGTCGAAATCTGGCAACGCTCTATTGTGGTGTGTGGCGAACGGAGTGTAGGACCGAGTGACACAACGTCGAGATGCGGATACTTGCCGAGGATGACAGAGCACTCCAAACCGGCGTGGTCTACCTGCTCAATGGCTTCCTCACCGAAGAGTTCAAGATAGTTCTTCTTGAGCAAGTGGAGGATGTCGCTGTCGGTGTTGGGGTCCCAACCGCTGTAGCTGCCACTCATCTCCACCTTCATGCCAGCCATAGAGAATGTCGACTCAAGCATAGTGGCGATGTTGTTCTTCATGCTCTCGCTTGACGAACGGGCGAGAATCTTGAATGCAGCGTGTCCACCCTCGATGTTGATGATGGCGAGGTTGCTTGAAGTCTCCACAACAGTAGGGAACACTGGAATCATGCGTAGCACACCGTTGTGGCAGCCATAGATAGCGTCGAGCAAGTTGTCCTGAATTTCCTCAGGTGTCTCGAAGGCAGGTGTCTCTACATCTTCAGCGAAGAAGAGGATGTTCTCTTCGATGGTGCGATATTCATGGTTGAAGAGAGTACACCACTCTGCGATGTCCTCCTTCAGAGCCTCTACGTTCTCCTTAGGCAGAGTGAGCACCACCTCACACTCGAACGGGATGGCGTTGCGCATGTTGCCGCCATGCCATGACGCGAGACGTGCGTCATACTCGGCTATAGCCTCATGCACGAAGCGTGCCATGAGCTTGTTGGCATTGCCGCGTCCCTCGTGAATCTCAAGTCCTGAGTGACCGCCCTTAAGTCCCTTCAACACCACCTTGACTGCAGCGTCGTCCTTGTCGGTCTCAGCCTCCTTGTAGTCGAGAGTGGCAGTAACGTCGACGCCACCAGCCGAACCTATGACAAACTTGCCCCATGTCTCAGAGTCGAGGTTGAGGAGGATGTCGCCCTGCAGCTCGTTTTCAGGCAGGTCGTTGGCACCAAACATGCCAGTCTCCTCGTCGGCAGTGATAAGACCCTCAATAGGTCCGTGCACCAGAGTCTTGTCCTCCATGACAGCCATGATGGCAGCCACGCCCAGACCATTGTCTGCACCGAGAGTAGTGCCCTTAGCACGCACCCAGTCGCCGTCGATGTAGGTCTCAATAGGGTCGGTCTCGAAGTTGTGCTTCGACTCCTTGCTCTTCTGTGGCACCATGTCCATGTGTGCCTGTAGGATGATGCCCTTGCGGTTCTCCATGCCCGGAGTTGCAGGTTTGCGCATCACGATATTTCTGCCAGAGTCCTGGAACGCCTCCACGCCCACACGTGCAGCGAAGTCGAGCAAGAACTTCTGTACTTTCTCAAGATGTCCTGTTGGGCGCGGCACCTGAGTCAGTGCATCAAAGTTGCGCCAAATACATTCGGGGTTTAGGTTTTTGATTTCACTCATAATAGTATATATTTAAAGTTTCTTTTTCGTCAGCGACAGCGCAGCCCAGGCATACACTCCGAGCGCCACTACGAGCAGCGTCTGCACACTGTGTACGATGAGCACAAAGTTGAGGGCGTCGGCGTCAGCCACGCCATATAGAATGAGCATTGTCTTCACGGCAAAATGCCACGGCCCAGCACCATTGGGTGTAGGCACTATCACGGCTATGCTACCAACGATGAATGTGACGAGGGCGCATGCTATGCCGAGATGCGACGTCGCCTCAAAGCAGAAGAACGTGAGGTAGTAGTGGAGGAAATAGCTCACCCATATACCCAGCGTGAGCATCACGAAGAGTATGGGATGTTTGACACTGCCTATTGACATCACGCCCTGCCAAATGCCCTTCATCGTCGACTTCACCTTATTATATATCGTGAATCGTCGCATGATATACCATCCGAGTATGCACACGGCAATGCCGCAAATGGCTGTGACGATGTAGCCAGTTGTAGAGAAACTGGCAAATATGGAGTCGATATTGGTGCCAGTGCGGTTGAAGAATATGTTGAAAATGCGTATTTGGAAAAGGAATGTCAGTAGCGCCACTATAAGAACCAAGGCAGAGTCGATGGCACGCTCGACGACAACAGTGCCGAGAGCCTTAGGAAACGACACACCATCGTAGCGTTTGAGCACACCGCAACGGGCAAACTCACCCATGCGCGGCACCACAAGACTGACGGCATAAGAGAGAAAAATGGAGTTGATGCTGGTGGAGGTGCGCGGATGCTCGCCCACAGGGTCGAGCGTCAGTCGCCAGCGCCAGCCGCGAAACAGCTGAGCCAGAATGCCAAATGGGAATGACAGCAGCATCCATGTCCAGTTCATCTCGTGCAGCAGCACATGCTCCACGTTCTTGAAGTCGAAGTCGCGATACATCCAGTAGAGTATCAGTCCGCCGAGCAGCAGCGAGAAACTCACCTTGATGGTGTCGTTTATGATTTTCTTTAAATCCAAAGCCTTTTGTTAAATGTTTGTTGTTTCTATTTAATAGTGGCAGCCTCATAGCATAAGTTGGTGAGGCATACTGGATGCAAATTTATATAAAAATCCCGAATAAAGCGTTAGGGTTGACAACAAAAACATGTCCAAAGGCAAATAAATAAAGCCATACATGACGCAATATGAACGATTTTGCTTAACTTTGCACCGCAAAATCAAATCATAACACATTTTATGGACGATTATCACGCGGAAAATAACAATTATTAGTGCAGGAGGACGGCAATCGGTAAAGCTGGTCTCCTCGTCATTGTTTTAACCCAAGGAGATTATCTTTATGAGAACATTCTGGAACACCAACTCAACTCTCAAGACCATTGAAGAATGGCAGCCCAACTGCTGGATACAAGTGACATGTCCAACCGACGAAGACCAGCAACTGCTGGAAGACAAGTTTAATATCCCTGACTATTTCCTGTCCGACATCAGCGATGCCGACGAACGTGCCCGCTACGAGTATGACGACGGCTGGATGCTCATCATTCTGCGTATTCCATACGTCAAGGAGATACGCTCGCGCACGCCGTACACCACCGTGCCTCTCGGCATTATTCATAAGCGCGATGTCACCATCACCGTGTGCTACTACGAGACCAACATGATGATTGATTTTGTGAGCTATCACCAGAAGCGCGGCGAGGGATTTACCGACTATGTCGACATGATTTTCCGACTCTTCCTCTCGTCGGCTGTGTGGTATCTGAAACGACTCAAGCAGATAAATACTCTCATCGAGAAAGCTAAGCACAACCTCGACCACAACGTCAACAACGAGTCGCTCATAGCGCTGTCGCGACTACAGGACTCGCTGACCTACTTTGTCACTTCAATCCGTGGCAACGAGACACTGCTCGCCAAACTGAAGTTTAAGCTACAGGTGGACGAACTTGACGCCGACCTCATCGAGGACGTCAACATTGAGATGTCGCAGGCAAGAGAGACAACTAACATCTACTCAGACATCTTGGAATCGACGATGGACACCTATTCGAGCATCATCAACAACAACATGAACACCGTGATGCGTACACTCACGTCAGTGTCTATCATCATGATGTTGCCTACGCTCATATCGTCGTTCTTCGGAATGAACCTCATCAACGGCATGGAAGAAAGCCGATGGGGATTTGCTACGGCGCTACTCATTTCGATTGTCATATCAGCTCTGTCGTGGATAATACTGCGCCATAAACGTCTGCTATAGGCAATAACTTAAACGAAAATCGAAAAAAAATCACTTTTTTCGTTCGTATTCAATTTTTTTTATTTAAGTTTGCAGTCTATTAAACAAATAAAAAAAAGAATATCATGTCGGTGGCTTATGCCACAACCGGCATGGTGAAACATTTGAATTACCCTTATCATAAACTTAAAACAGTTAAATGATGGACTCTCAAGAGAACGCCCTGTTGCAAGGTGCACAAGAAGAGAAGAACGTGGAGCAGACAGCACAGGCACCAGTTGCCGAGACTGTTGAGGCTGAAGACGTTCAGAAAGTGGAGAACGCTAAAGTGTACAAGAACAAGAAAGAGGTGGTGGAACGCCTGAAGGAAATCGCCGCAAGCGACGAAACTCCCGATAAGGACGAGATAGACCTCCTCAAGACTGTATTCTACAAACTGCACATTGCAGAGCGTGAGGCAAAAATGAAGGAATATATCGAGGGCGGAGGTGCTCCCGAGGCTTACCAGATTATGCCCGACGAGGACGAAGAGACGTTCAAGGCTGAAATGGCTGTGGTGCGCGAGAAACGTGCACTCATATTCCAGCAGCAGGAGGCAGAGAAGCAAGCCAACCTCGAAAAGAAACTCGAAATATTGGACAAGATAAAGGCTATGGCAAGTTCGCCCGACGAGGCTAACAAGTCGTATGCCGAATTTAAGGAACTGCAGCAGCAGTGGAAGGACACTAAGGCTGTGCCAGCAGAGCGTGCAAGCGAGCTGTGGCGCAACTATCAGCTGTATGTGGAGCAGTTCTACGACCTGCTGAAGCTCAACTCAGAGGCTCGTGAATATGACTTCAAGAAGAATCTTGAGTTGAAGACCAAGCTCTGTGAGGCTGCCGAGAAACTCGCCGAGGAGGAGGATGTCATCAGCGCATTCCACCAGTTGCAGGAACTCCACCAGCAGTATCGCGAGATAGGTCCTGTAGCCAAGGAACTCCGTGAGCAGATATGGACACGATTCAAGGCGGCTTCTACCGTCATCAACAAGCGCCATCAGCAGCACTTCGAGGAATTGCGTGCCAAGGAAGAGGAGAATCTCGCCCGCAAGACAGTTCTCTGCGAGAAGGTAGAAGAGATTGGCAAACTTGAGAACAAGGGAGCCGGCGAGTGGGAGAAACGCTCTAAGGAGATTATCGAGCTGCAAAACGAGTGGAAGACCATTGGTTTTGCTCCGCAGAAGATGAATGTCAAGATATTCGAGCGTTTCCGTGCAGCATGCGACGACTTCTTCGGACGCAAGGCAGAATACTTCAAGGATATGAAGGCTGCTTTTGCTGAAAATATCGATAAGAAGCGTGCTCTTGTAGAGAAGGCTAAGGAACTCGCCGAGTCGACCGAATGGAAGTCGACAAGCGACAAGCTCATCGCACTTCAGAAGGAGTGGAAGACCATCGGCATGGTGCCTAAGAAGCTCGGCGACCAGCTCTGGAGCGAATTCCTCGGAGCATGCAACAAGTTCTTTGAGGCACGCAACGCTGCCAATGCAGGAACACGCAACGAGGAGCACGCCAACCTTGAGAAGAAGCGTGCCATCATCGAGCAGCTTCGTGCTCTTGCCGAGAATATGGCAGACGCTACACGTGAGAAGGTGCAGGCTATCACCGACGAATATAATAAGGTGGGACACGTGCCATACAAGGAGAAGGACAAGCTCTATACAGAGTATCACGAGGTGCTCGACAAGATATTCAAGAGCCTGAACGTGAACAACAAGCGCCGCCGTCTCGACGACTTCAAGTCAAGCATCAAGAACATGGCAAAGCGTGGCGAGGACGCTCTCGACTCAGAGCGCGGACGACTCATGCGCCGTCGCGACCAGCTCCGTCAGGAGATTCAGACCTACGAGAACAACCTCGGATTCCTCAACGCAAGCTCAAAGAAGGGCAATAGCCTTATCGACGAGATGAACCGCAAGGTACAGAAGTTGCATGACGACCTTGAACTCGTATGTCAGAAAATCAAGGCTTTGAAGGAAGCCAAGTAAAGATACATTAGAAATCTAACATTTTAATATAGCTCCTAAGGCTTTGTTGTAGGGTGCTACGACAAACCTCGGACATGACCTGCATTGCCATCGGTTGGTAGTGCAGGTTTTTATTTTATACACATAGGAGTGAGGAGAATAAAAAAACAGCGTACCGACCAAAGGTCAGTACGCTGCGCAATATTTAAATAACCTATCAAATTGCTTTGTTTACTTAGTGTTCATCTTATTACCCATATTTACGGCCTGAGCAACAGTAATTGCTACAATAGCCAAAATCAACATTGTAACCATAATCTTTTTACCTTTCCTAAATTTTAATTTGTTATCCTTTTACTTAATTTGTATAGTCTTATAGACTTATTCTGTTGTCTTATTGACGATGCAAAGATACAAACTGTAATCTGTGTACGCAAACAATAGTTCAAATACTTACGTTTTGATATGCTTTTATTGACTCAAGTCAAAACAGCTGTTACGTTAAATTTTTAGAATTTACTTGCATGTTGCGTTATAAAGTTGTACTTTTGCCGTCATAATGAAACACCTGTTAATAATATCACTTGCAACCTTGTCGCTCCTCTCGTGCGGCAAGACCGACGAAGACAAGGCAGCCCCGCTGCTCGCCAAGATAGACTCGCTCTACAAGAGTGGTAACTATCGCGCCACGCTCGACTCGATAACGCTGCTGCGCAGCCAGTATCCACAAGCCATAGAGGCACGCAAGGCAGCACTCGACATCTGGCAGGAAGCATCACTCAAGATGGCTCAAGCCGACGTGGCAGCCACCGACATACAGCTACAGCAAGTGGCTGACGCCATCAACAACGAGACCGACCGCTATCGCCGCAACATGCTCACCGTGAAGCGTGACTCGCTACAGGCACGCTATGAGGCTATGTGTGGTGTGGTGAAGATGATACGTATGCGTCAGAAACAGCACTAAAATAGGCTGACTTCTTGTATATATCACAGGAAATTTGTATTTTTGTGCCGACTTATGGATACAACCAATACAGCTGGACAATTCAGCAAGACAGAAGAACAATTTAAGGGCGTGATGCACGAATGCCGCACCCTATTCAATAAGAAGCTACATGATTATGGAGCTTCATGGCGCATATTGCGTCCCTCGTCGCTCACCGACCAACTTTTCATCAAGGCAAAGCGCATACGCTCGCTTGAGATAACAGGCACTTCGCTCGTGGGGGAGGGCATACGCCCCGAATTCATAGCGCTCATCAACTATGGCATCATCGGACTCATACAGCTTGAACACGGATTTGTGGACACTGTGGACATACAGCCCGACGAGGCAATGAAGATGTACGACCGACATGCCGACGAGTGTCTAAACCTGATGATACGCAAGAACCACGACTACAACGAGGCGTGGCGCGACATGCGTGTGAGCAGTTACACCGACTTTATTCTCACCAAGATACAGCGCGTGAAGGAGATGGAAGACCTGCACGGGCAGACACTCGTGTCTGAAGGCATCGACTCCAACTATATGGACATCATCAACTATGCGTGCTTCGGAGCTATAAAGACAACGGAGGAGTGATATGTCCAAGTTGAGAATGCTGGCTGTCAACGTCTGTCGCCTCGTGCTGGCGCTCACGTTTATCCTTTCGGGATATGTGAAGGCGATTGACCCGCTTGGCACACAATACAAGCTGCAAGACTATCTGGCAGCAATGAATTTGGCTGGACTGGTGCCGTCATGGGCTACATTGACGGCTGCCGTGGGGCTTGCCGCCCTGGAGTTCTCGCTCGGCATATTCGTGTTGTTTGCCATCCATCGCCGTGTAGTGACAAGGCTCGTGGTGGTGTTCATGGCATTTATGACGCTGCTCACGCTATGGATATATATAGCCGACCCAGTGAAGGACTGTGGATGTTTTGGCGACGCTATAATACTGAGCAACGCTGCAACGCTGCTCAAGAACATTCTGCTCTTGGCATGTGCTATAGTAGTGGCGTGGCGTCCAGCCGACATGTTGAGGCTCATCTCATTGACCAATCAGTGGATAGTGATGAACTATGCCGTGGTGTATATCTTTGCCACGAGCACATGGTGTCTATACTCGCTGCCTACGTTCGACTTCCGTCCATATCATGTGGGAGTGAACATACGTCAGGCAATGACAATACCCGACGGAGCACCGCAGACCGAATACGAGACAACGTTTGTGATGCGTAAGGATGGCAAGACGCAGGAGTTTACACTCGACAACTATCCCGACTCGACATGGGAGTTTGTAGACGCACATACAGTTGTCACAAAGCAGGGATATGAACCACCCATACACGACTTCTCCATGACATCAGCCGATACGGGAGAGGACATCACGGACAGTGTGCTGACACAACGTGGCTACACATTTCTGCTTGTATCGCCGTCGCTCGCCAAGGCAGACGACAGCAACTTTGGTGACATCGACCAGATATATGAGTATGCTCAAGACCACGGCGTGCCATTCTATTGTCTCACAGCGTCGGCAGAGGTTGACATCAACCACTGGCGCGATATGACAGGAGCAGAATATCCATTCTGCAACACCGACGAGACAACGCTCAAGACCATCGTGCGCTCCAATCCAGGATTGCTGCTACTGAAGGACGGCACCATCATAGGCAAGTGGAGCCACAACCGACTGCCGCAGACCGACGAGCTGACAGCACCTCTTGAGCAGCTTGCCATAGGACATCTGCCAACCGACGACCCACTGTCGTCGCGAATACTGAAGGTGATGCTCACCTTCATACTGCCACTTATGTTGCTCACCATAGCCGACCGACTGTGGGCATGGAGCCAATGGGTAAGACACAAACGTAAAGAAACCAGAATATTTAAACTCTTTAAATCAAAAAAGAAAATGAGAAAGAAAATTGTAGCAGGTAACTGGAAAATGAACATGAACCTGCAGGATGGTGTTGCTCTCGCTAAGGAAATCAACGAGGCACTTGTAGCTGACAAGCCTAACTGCGACGTAGTGATCTGCACTCCGTTCATCCACTTGGCTTCTGTAGCCAATGTATTGGACGCTGAGGTTGTAGGTCTTGGCGCTGAGAACTGCGCAGACAAGGCTAAGGGTGCTTACACTGGTGAGGTTTCAGCCGAAATGGTTAAGAGCACTGGTGCACAGTATGTTATCCTCGGCCACTCAGAGCGTCGCCAGTACTACGGCGAGACAGCTGAGATTCTGAAGGAGAAGGTAGACCTCGCTCTTGCTAACGGTTTGAAGATTCTCTTCTGCTGCGGCGAGACTCTTGAGGAGCGCGAGGCTGAGAAGCAGAACGAGGTTGTAAAGGCTGAGCTCGTAGGCTCTGTATTCCACCTCGACGCTGAGGCTTGGAAGAACATCATCATCGCTTATGAGCCAAT
>CAKPST010000063.1 GCA_934183355.1 uncultured Prevotella sp. | reverse complement strand
TTGGGCAACGAGACCGACAACAGCCAGAACTTCGTTGACGCTTACAACTGGATTAAGAGTCAGGACAAGAGCCGCCCCGTGCAGTACGAGCGTGGACTTTGGGGACATGGCGACGACTCAGACATATACTGTCCAATGTATATGTCGCATGACGGAAGCGAGAAGTATGCAAAGAACGATGCCAACAAGCGCCCACTCATACAGTGTGAGTACAACCACACCATGGGCAACTCAAGCGGTGGATTCCTCGAGTATTGGGACCTTATACGCAAGTATCCTAAGTATCAAGGTGGATACATCTGGGACTTCGTCGACCAGGCTCTGCATCGCACACCCGACTTCAAGGCATCGCGCACTCTCGCCGACTACGAGGCTATCTCTGCCAAGTACGAGCCGGGCAATGGCAACATGTCGCCAAACTATACATACGGTGGCGACTACAACAAGAAAGACGCTTCGGACAACAACTTCAACTGCAATGGTGTCATAGCTCCCGACCGTCAGCTCAACCCTCATGCATACGAGATTGCTTACGTTCACCAAAACATCTGGGCTGAGGCTGTTGACCTTGCAAAGGGCAGAATATCGGTTTACAACGAGTATTTCTTCCGCGATCTGAGCAACTACGAGCTCGTATGGATTCTGATGAACGACGGTAAGGCTGTGCAGAACGGAACTGTAGAACAGCTCGACGTGCAGCCTCAGCAGAAGATAACGATGACATTGCCTTACAATGTTCCTGCCAAGGGCGACGTGATGCTCAACATCGAGTTCCGCCTGAAGAATGCTGAGCCTCTTATGGAGAAGGGTCAAGTGGTGGCTTACCGCCAGCTCACAGTGCGTGAGGCTAAGCCCGCAACCATTCAGCAGCCCACTCAGAAGGCTAAGTTGAAGCTGACCGACAACAAGAAGGATGGCGTAATCAGCATGGACGTTAAGAATCAGCTGAGCATCGTGTTCGACAAGACCACCGGTTTGCTGAAGACTTACAACGTAGCCGGCAAGAACTTGCTGCCCGAGGGTGGTACATTGCGTCCTAACTTCTGGCGTGCTGTAACCGACAATGATATGGGTGCCAACCTACAGAACAAATTCAAGGCTTGGCGCAACCCGACCATGAACCTCACCTCTATCACTGGTGAGAAGGTGGGCAAAGTTGGTGCTCGCGTTGTTGCAGTCTACGATATGCCCGATGTGAAGGCTACACTCACCATCACATACGACATCGATGGCGAGGGTGCAATGACAGTTCAGCAGCAACTGAAGACCACACCTGATGCTAAGGTGAGCGATTTGATGCGTTTCGGAATGGTTATGGATCTCGACTACAACATGGACAACAGCGAGTTCTACGGTCGTGGACCTATAGAGAACTATATCGACCGCAAGGCAAGCCAGAACATTGGCATCTACAAGCAGACCGCCGACCAGCAGTTCTTCCCCTACATCCGTCCGCAGGAGACAGGAACAAAGAGCGACATTCGCTGGTGGAAGCAGACCACAGCCAACGGCTTAGGCTTCTGCGTATCGGCACTCAACAACTACTTCGATGCCTGTGCGCTGCACTATAACATCAGCGATCTCGACGAGGGCAACAAGAAGGCACAGCGCCATTCGCCCGAGGTAGCCAAGAGCAAGTACACCGAGCTCAGCATCAACCTTGCCCACTTTGGCGTGGGTGGCGAGAACAGTTGGGGCGCATGGCCGCTGAAGCAGCATCGCCTGCCTTATCAAGACATGACATTCAGCTTCCGCCTCACACCGCTGGGCGTGAAGTAATCAATAACCCCAATAAAGCCCTACCCCTGTGTGGGTGGGGCTTTTTTAAAATTCACTACATCTATGAAAATTTCCAATATATTATCGTCACTTCTACTTACATTTTCAGCCTTTATACCGTCAACAAATGCCTTAGCTTCAACCAAAGTGGTTCTATCAGCAACCAATCCTTCCGACGTTCAGCGTCTTGAGGTTGTGGAGTTTGATGCCCATACGGTGTGGCAGTCGCTCAATTTGGAGTCGGGGAGTCTGTTGGTCGTCAAGGACTTGTTCAATCAGCAGGTGCCTTATCAGCTGACACACGATGGCAAATTGCTTGTCGAGGTGGCTGTACGCCCCCATGGTGAGGCCCAACTTGTTGTTGAGCAAGGTATGCCAATAGCTATGCGTAGTTATGTAGACGGTTATTTCTCGCATTGGCGAGCCGACGACTTCACTTGGGAGAACGACATCTGTGCTTATCGTGCTTATGGACCAGCCTTGCAGCGTAGTGGCGAGAAGGCATTTGGCTTCGATGTATGGATGAAGTCTACTGACCAGCTTGACATTCGCTATCGCTATCAGCTTCATCGTGAAGCATGTGAAGAACGCGATGAACTACGTAGAAAGGGACAGAATGATGAAGCTAATGCGGCATTCGACCGTAAATCGTTTCATATAGACCATGGACGCGGACTTGATTGCTACAGCGTTGGCCCAAGTTTAGGCTGTGGCACACCTGCTGTGATGCTTGGCGACAGTATCGTAATGCCGTGGGCATTTAAGGACTATAAGGTACTTGACAATGGACCGCTGCGTCTCACATTCCAACTTGAATATCCTGAGGTCACTATTGATGGTCAGAAGGTGGTAGAACATCGTATTATAACTCTCGACAAAGGCTCACATTTCAACAAAATGACAGTTTGGTATGATGGTTTTAAGCGTCCAATGACAGTTTGTAGTGGTGTAGTGTTACATTCACAAAACTCTATAGACCTTTCAATGTCAAAGAATTATGTAGCATATTGCGACCCAACTGACTCTCCCGAACGTCACAACTTCCAGATTTATGTGGCTACAGTCTATCCCGAAGGCATCGACAAGACACGCCTCATCAATGATGCTTGGCATAAGAAGCAAGGAATAGTAGGAAATGCCGTGGGTATGAAAAAGGGATTGAGTAGCGGTGAACAGTTCACCTATTGGTTTGGTGCCTCTTGGTGCAAGAGTGGCACGGCAGACAAGAACGAATGGATTAGACAGATTGAAACGTTTGTGGATAATGCAAAGAATCCTATTAAAACAATAGTAAAAAACAACTAAGAGGTATAAGCGACGGGCATTAATGACAATCTCAAGTATTTGTCATTAATGCCCGTTATACTTTTACTTAATCTTATACATTCTGAACGACTTTGCAGGAAGCTTGTCGCTCAATACATTTGCATTTTTCTTACTTTCGCATGTGGCTGTTGTCTCCACAGGGCGAATCAGATTAGGATTGTCGAGAGTATTCTCTGCATCCATATTGTCACACTGCAATGTTGTCACTGATGCAGAGCGTGAGCCTTTCAGTCCGTTGAGATTGAGTGTTATGTTCTGAGCCTTGTCTGATGTATTGGCTACCTTGACAATAACCTCGCCTTTCTGTTTGTCTACTACAGCACTTGCGAATAGACCGTCCTGACCATCTTGTCCAGCAATAGCTTTGCCGTTCATAGTCATTGTCAACACGTTTGTGCCTTTGTTGCAAGCATACATCTGCTGTACATAATAGCTCACAGTCTTAAACATGCGTGTATTGTCATACCAAATCATATCAGGACGCCACTGCCATCCGTCAACATGAGCGAACAAAGGAGCATAGGTTGCCATGTCCACAACATCTGCATTGCGCTCAAGGTCGGTCATGAAGGCTGCTTCATAGAGTGAAGTCTCAAAGTGATTCCACTTCTTGCCCTTGCCGTGGCAAGCATATTCGCCAGCAAACACCTTCGGTCCCTTGCGGTCGTAGCTCTCATAACGCAGTCCATGAGAGAGGAACCAATGCTCGTCTCTGTAGAAATGCTCGTCTACGAGGTCTGCCTTCAGTTCCTTCATAGCCTTCCATCCCTTGTCAAACATCTCACCCTCAGAGTCAGGACCTGATGTGCCGATGAGCTTGATGTTAGGATATTTTGCCTTGATAGCCTTTACGAATGGGCGCAGACGCTCGTAGTAGAGGTTGTCCCACTGCTCGTTGCCTACTGCAAGAAACTTCAGATTGAACGGAGCTGGATGTCCCATCTCAGCACGTTTCTTGCCCCATGTGGTGTTCACGTCGCCATTAGCAAACTCGATAAGGTCGAGGCAGTCCTGGATGTAGGGTTGCAAATCCTCTACAGCAACATGTGCCGATGGGTCATTGTGGTTTTGGAACTGACAAGCCATGCCCACATTGAGCACTGGCAGAGGCTCGGCACCAATGTCCTCCGACAATAGGAAATACTCGTAGAATCCCAATCCGTAACTCTGATAATAGTCAGGGAAGAGACGATAGTTGAACGTAGAGAGCCAACGATTGCCGTTCAATGGACGATTCTCTACCGGACCGATAGAGTTTTTCCACTGATAGCGCTGTTCCAACGACGAACCCTCGACAATACATCCACCTGGGAAGCGGAATACACCGGGATGCAAGTCGTAAAGAGCCTGGGCAAGGTCGCGGCGCATGCCATTCTCGCGGTTCTTGAAAGTATTTTTAGGGAAGAGGCTCACATGCTCCAAAGCCACACCATTCTTGCCCTTCAGCAAGAGTCTAAGATTTGCCTTCTGCACAGTCTTGGGCGACTTCAGAATGAGTTCATATTTCTTCCATTCATTGCTATTCACCTTCAGCTGAGCAGTAGCAAACTCCTGATGCTCCTCTATAGTGCTTTCGTCTACGAGCGACACCTCTACATTAGCTTCGCCAGACACGGCTTTAGCCCATACAGTGAAGCGGTAGTCTTCGCCTTTCTCCACGCCAATGCCGAAGTAGCCCTCGTTCTGCAGACCAGTTGCAGCATCATTGTGTCCCGAGTAGTTGAGCACTACATAGTGGGGGCAACGTTCGAATGGACCATCGTTCTTCACCTCAAACTTGCCGAAAGCCTTCCAGCCCATCAGCGCGTCGGGGAATTCAAACGAACGGTTCTTCACCAGTTCGCCATACAGTCCGCCATCAGCGGCATAATTTATATCTTCAAAGAAAATGCCGTACATAGTAGGCTGCACCTTAGCTCCCACCTTCTTGGTGTTCACGTCGAATGTGTGAGTCTGGGCGTATGCGCCAAGCATCGAGGCAGCGGCTACGATGCACGACAGGAGACGTTTGTTTGTCATAATTTTTTTGTTTACAACATTTCCTTCACCTGCTTATAAACATTGTCAGCAGTAAATCCGAGTTTCTCGTCGAGCACCTTGTAAGGAGCCGAGAATCCGAAGCTCTCCATACCCCAAATCTTGCCGTTGTCGCCAACAAGACCCTGAAGATTGACTGGCAGACCAGCTGTCAATCCAAACTTCTTGGCATTCTTCGGGAGCACGCTCTCCTGATATTCCTTCGACTGGCGACGGAACAATCCTTCTGAAGGAACGCTCACGATGCGCACCTTGATGCCATCCTTGCGCAACAGGGCTGCACCGCCAACAAGAGTAGAAACCTCTGATCCAGAAGCAAGCAGTATGACATCATAATCCTCGTCTGAGCCAGCCACTACGTATGCACCCTTACGAGCCTGCTCGTAGTCGTTGCCTTCGGGCAGACTTTCGATATTCTGACGAGAGAGCACCATTGCTGTTGGTGTAGACATGTTCTCCATTGCCATTGCCCAGCAAACTGTTGTCTCCTCGGCATCAGCCGGACGGAATACACGCACTGAATCCTCGCCCTTGTGATTCTTCAGTTTCTCCATAAGGCGAATCTGTGCTTCCTGCTCTACAGGCTCGTGAGTAGGACCATCCTCACCAACACGGAATGCGTCGTGAGTCCAGATGAACTTAACAGGCACTCCCATAAGTGCAGCCATACGCACAGCTGGTTTCATGTAGTCGGAGAATACGAAGAAGGTGCCACAAGCAGGTATTACACCACCATGCAGATTCATACCGATGCACATACAAGCCATTGTAAGTTCCGAAACGCCAGCCTGGAAGAAAGCTCCGCTAAAGTCTTCCTTTACCAAGTCGTGTGTCTTCTTAAGGAAGCCGTCAGTCTTGTCAGAGTTTGAGAGGTCGGCTGAAGAGCAAACCATGTTAGGCACCTGTTCTGCCAATACGCCCAAGCAAGCAGCTGAGGCTGCACGGGTTGCCGAACCAGCCTTCTGCTGCACGGCACTCCAGTCAATCTTAGGAGCATTGCCCGAGAACCACTCCTTCAGTTGTTCTGCCTTTTCAGGGTTGGCAGCAGCCCATTCAGCTTCCTGTTGGCGGCGCTTAGCAACAATCTGCTTCAGTTCCTCGCGACGGTTGGCATAAAGCTGCTGCACCTCTGGGAAGATGGCGAATGGATTCTCTGGGTCGCCACCAAGATTCTTGATAGTATTCTCAAACGACTTGCCACCGAGTGGAGCGCCGTGAGTCTTGATGCTGTGCTCATAGCTTGAGCCGTCCTCCTTCAATGCGCCCTTGCCCATGATGGTGCGGCCGATGATGAGAGTAGGACGCTCCTGCTCGGTCTGTGCGCTTACAAGAGCCTGACGTATTTCGTCTGGGTCGTTGCCGTTGATAGAGATTACGTTCCATCCCCACGACTCATACTTGGCAGCTGTGTCTTCCTTCATCACCACCTTACACTCAGTAGAGAGCTGTATCTCGTTTGAGTCATAGAACATGATGAGGTTGTTCAGTCCCAGTACGCCAGCCAGACGACCTACGCCCTGTGAAATCTCTTCCTCTACGCCACCGTCAGATATATATGCGTAGATTTTGTGCTGCATTGGAGTCTTGCCCAAGCGAGCCTCAAGGAATTTCTCAGCTACAGCGGCGCCGGCAGCGAAAGCATGTCCCTGTCCAAGCGGACCTGATGAGTTCTCAATACCACGCACAATGTCGCGCTCTGGGTGACCCGGAGTAGGAGAGTCCCACTGGCGGAATTCCTTGAGTTCGTCGAGTGTGAACTTACCTTGCAGTGCAAGAGCCGAGTAGAGCATAGCCGACATGTGACCTGGGTCGAGATAGAAACGGTCGCGACCTGTCCATTCTGGGCATTCTGGGTCGTATACCAAGAATTCTGAGAAAAGAACGTTGATGAAGTCGGCACCACCCATAGCGCCACCTGGGTGACCTGAGTTAGCTTTCTCTACCATTGATGCAGCCAGAATACGGATGTTGTCGGCTGCTTTATACATAAGTTGTTTTGAGTTCATTGTTTTTATTGTTATTTCTTGTTTGCTACCGCAGCCTGCTCTATAGCCAATCCAGCCTTGTAGCCTTCGATGTATGTGTCAAATCCTGCCACTTCCTCGGCAGTAGGAGCTATTTCCACGCCCTTGTTTCCTGCAAACACATGGCTGTCAAGATAGTCGGCGAGTGTCTCCTTGTCGTTGTTGTTCACCATGAATCCAGCGAGCAGAGCAATACCCCATGCGCCGCCCTCACCAGCTGTCTCCATTACAGAGATAGGCGAGTTGATAGCTGCAGCGAGAATACGCTGACCTACACCTGGAGTCTTGAACAGTCCACCATGACCAGTGATGCGGTCCACCTCTACATGCTCGTCCTTGAAGAGCACGTCGTTGCCAATCTTCAGCACGGCTACTGCTGCATATAGATTGGTGCGGATGAAGTTAGCGAGGTTGAATTTGTCGCTTGCTGTGCGTACAAACATTGGTCTGCCTTCCTGAAGTCCGGTGATAGGCTCGCCAGAGAAATAGTTGTAGGCAATAAGTCCACCGCAGTCGGTGTCGCCTTCGAGGGCATGGTTGTAGAGCTTAGAGAAGATGTCGCCCGTGCTAACTTCCACACCGAGCAATTTGGCATACTCCTTAAATAGCGAAATCCAAGCGTTGAGATCGGATGTACAGTTGTTGCAGTGAACCATTGCCACTGGGCTTCCGCATGGAGTAGTCACCATGTCGATAGCCTCGTAAGGACGACTCAGTGCCTTTTCGAGTACAATCATTGAGAATGATGATGTTCCGGCAGATACGTTGCCAGTGCGCTTGCGTACAGCGTTGGTGGCTACCATGCCAGTTCCAGCATCGCCCTCAGGAGGACACAGCGGAGTGCCAGCCTGCAAGTTGCCAGATGGGTCGAGTAGTTTTGCGCCCTTCTCGGTCAGCACACCAGCGTTATCGCCAGCTAGAAGCACCTTGGGCAGTATGTCAAGAATCTTCCATCCGAGGTCTTTAGATGCAATGAGATGGTTGAACTTTTCCACCATCGAAGCGTCATAATCATTTGTCGTAGAGTCGATTGGCAGCATACCTGAAGCATCGCCTATGCCGAGTACGCGTTCGCCAGTGAGTTGCCAATGAACATAGCCTGCGAGAGTTGTAAGGAAGTCGATGTCCTTCACGTGTGATTCGCCATCGATGATAGCCTCATACACATGCGAGATGCTCCAACGCAGAGGAATGTTGAAGTTGAAGAGCTTCGAGAGTTCGGCAGCAGCCTTGCCAGTATTGGTGTTGCGCCATGTACGGAATGGCACGAGTATCTTCTCGTCCTTGCCGAACGCCATGTAGCCGTGCATCATTGCGCTTATGCCGATAGCAGCGAGCGAGGTAATCTCCTCATCATATTGTTCTTTGACATTCTTGCGAAGGTCGGCATAGCAGTCCTGGAGTCCGTTCCAGATGTCTTCGATGCTATAAGTCCAGAGGCGGTCTTCGTAGCGGTTTTCCCACTCGTGTGCGCCTTGTGCTATCGGAGCGTTGGTCTCGTCGATAAGCACAGCCTTGATACGTGTAGAGCCGAACTCTATGCCGAGTACGGCGCGGCCAGACTTTATTGTATGTTTTGGATTTGTCATTTCTTCTTTATCTTTATTCGGTTGAGATTTCAGAGTTGAAAATTGAGAGTTATGATATGCTTTATTGCTTATACATAATTGTATATAAAGTAATCATAACTCTCAACTCTCAATTCTCAACTGATATTATCTCAGTGCCTTGTTCAGCATGTAATAAATCTCGTTGTTGCGGAGCTGCTGCTTGAAGTTGCTGATAGTTGTGTTCTTGTCGATGTTGACAAATTCGATGTTCAGAATCTCGCAGAAGTCCTCCCAGTATTCAGCAGTGATGTCGTAAGAGAATGCGCTGTGGTGAGTACCACCGGCAAGAATCCAAGCTCCAGCACCAACCTCGAACGAAGGCTGTGGAACCCACAGAGCAGAAGCTACAGGGAGCTTAGGCATAGCCTTTGGCTCGATGCACTCTACCTCGCTTGCGATGAGACGGAAACGGTTGCCCAGGTCAACTACTGTTGCCTTAACGCCCTTGCCAGTCTTAGATGTGAATACGAGGCGAGCAGTCTGCGACTTGCGGATGCCGATGCCGAGGAAGTGAACTTCGAGCTTTGGCTTGTCTGTAGCAATAAGCGGACAAACCTCAAGCATGTGGCTCTGGAGGCTTGATGTGCGGTCCTCTGCAAAGTTGAGAGTGTAGTCCTCAAGGAATGAGCAACCCTTCTCCAAGCCCTGGTTCATTACCCAGAGTGTGCGATAGAGGCAAGCTGTCTTCCAGTCGCCCTCTGCACCGAAGCCATATCCCTCTGCCATCAAGCGCTGTGAAGCAAGACCCGGAATCTGGTCGAAGCCGCAGAAGTTAGGATCGTTGACATCAGCATCGCCGAGGTCGTCAAAGTTGGTTGTGAATGCGAGTGCATTCTCGTCCTTCAATACACGACGAAGAGCAATCTCAGCCTTGGCAGCATTCTTCACCTTCTCCCAATAAACTTCCTCGCCCGACTCGTCAATCTTGATGGTGTATTCCTTCTTATACTCCTCTACGAGAGCGTCAGCCTCAGCGTCGGTCACCTTCTTGAAGTACTCCATGAGTGAAGAAACTGGGTAGTAGTCTACGTGATAACCCATGCGCTGCTCAAACTCTACGCGGTCGCCATCAGTTACAGCAACGTTGTTCATGTTCATACCGAACATCAAGCAGCGAACATTGTGAGCATCGGCAACACCTGCTGCAACGCGAGCCCATGTAGCAATCTGCTTCTGAGCTTCCTCGCTCTTCCAGTAGCCTACAACCACCTTTCTTGGTACACGCATACGAGTGCAGAT
>CAKPST010000062.1 GCA_934183355.1 uncultured Prevotella sp. | reverse complement strand
GAGGGGTCGGGGGTGGGGCTTCCTAATATCTTAATTTATGCTCGACCAACAAACCCGCAACCAAATCATATCACTCATCAATCGTGAGGTGGTGCCAGCCGTGGGCTGCACCGAACCGATGTGTGTGTCGCTCTGTGTGGCTCGCGCCACCGAAGTGTTGGGCTTCCGCCCTGAGAAAATCACAGTACAGCTGTCTGCCAACATCCTCAAGAATGCTATGGGTGTGGGCATCCCTGGCACTGGCATGATAGGACTGCCCATCGCCATCGCACTGGGCGCTCTTGTCGGCAAGTCGGAGTATCAGTTGGAGGTGCTCAAGGACCTCACCCCCGACATGCTTGAGAAGGGCAAGATGTATATCGAGGGCAATCATATCGACATACTGCTGAAGCGCGGCATCACAGAGAAACTATATGTGGAGGTGCGCTGCGAGGCAATGGGACATGTCGCCACTGCCGTCATCGCCCACTCGCACACGAGCTTCGTATTTGTAGAACGCGACGGCGAGAGCATCCTCGACAAGCGTCAGCCGAGTGGGGCAGAGGCTGAGTCGGACGACATTCGCCTCAACATGCGCATGGTGTACGACTTTGCCATGACAACGCCCGTCGACGAAATCAGCTTCATACTCAAGACACGCGACTACAATATTCGCGCTGCCGAGGAGTCGAAGAAGGGCAACTACGGTCACTGTCTGGGCAAGACCATCGACCGACCGATGAGTCATGGCATCTTCGGCAACTCCATCTTCTCGCACATCATCTCGGCTACAGCGCTGGCATGCGATGCACGTATGGGCGGAGCGATGATTCCGGTGATGAGCAATTCGGGTTCGGGCAACCAAGGCATCTGCGCCACCAACCCCGTTGCTGTATATGCCGTGGAGAACGAGAACACCGAGGAGGAGCTGATACGCGCCCTCACTCTGAGTCATCTCACAGCCATCTACATCAAGCAAAACCTCGGCAAGCTGTCGGCTCTCTGCGGATGTGTTGTGGCGAGCATCGGTTCGAGCTGCGGCATCACCTATCTGATGGGTGGCGACTACTGCCGTGTGTGCAACTCGGTGAAGAACATGATAGCCAACATCACGGGCATGATATGCGACGGTGCCAAACCGTCGTGCGCCCTGAAGATTTCGTCGGGTGTATCTACGGCTCTGCTCTCAGCCCTCCTCTCTATTGAGGGCAAGTGTGTCAGCTCGGTGGAAGGCATCATTGACGACGATGTCGACCGTTCAATACGCAATCTCACCAGCATAGGTGCCGAGGCAATGAACAAGACCGACGAAATGGTGCTCGACATAATGACGCATAAGGGATGCTAATCGTGACGCGTAAGAGTTGCTAATTGTGACGCGTAAGAGTTGCTAATTGTTACTCCATAATGTCGCGAGCCATCCTATATGAATCTTTTTTTTATTTTTCTACTGCAATCTGCAATTTTCTGTGGAATTTCGACTGCAACGTATTGTGAGCCAGTGGATTCCGAGAATTGCAGATTGCAGTTTTCATCTGCAAGCTACTGCAATTCGCAAACAAGCCCAGTTTACATCGCAAACAAGCCTTACTTGCATTGCAAACAAGCCTTACTTGCATCGCAAACAAGCCCAGTTTGTATAGTAAACAAGCCTTAGTTGTGACTTGCTGCTATAATATGTCCATGCTGATGCTTGCAGTAGCATTATCTACTGCAAGCCCTACTGCAATTCCGTAACGCTATGTATATTAACGGGTTACGCTGATATTTCGGTGAGAATTGCAGATTGCAGTAGAAAAATAAAAACTATTTATAAGGTATGTAGAGGTGGGTGTCGAATAATTATTCGATAATTTTATTGCTTTTATTTCGTTAAATTATAATATTTTGCCTACTTTTGCATTGTTATTTGTAACTAATAAAAGAATTTAACTTAATAATTCACCATATTTTAAAACCCTTATCGTATGCAAAAGGATTTACTTTTAGGTCTTTGCGGAGTTGTGTTCCTCGCGAACCCGACCACTGCAAACGCGCAAAAGCTTTCTGATGCGTCCGGTCCATCCTTCAAGGAAGGTGTAGTGCGTGTAAAGCTCCAGCCGGAGTTGGCTACGCTGCTACAGAAAACCTCCCTGCCCGACGGAACGGTGCAACGCAAATCGAAGGCACAGTACGTGACGACTGGAGTGGCACAGCTCGACCGTGTCGCTCAGAAGGTGAAGGCTGTACGCATGAAGCGTGTGTTCCCGTATGCAGGCAAGGACGAGGCTAAGCACAAGGCTGCCGGTCTCGACCTCTGGTATGACGTGACATACGCTGCCGACGACATGTCGCTGGCTCAAGCACGCAACCTCTACCGTTCGACAGCCGGTGTGCAGTATGCACAGCGTGTCCCAGTCTACAAGCCCTATGGTGGCGAGAGCTTCCGCCCCATATCGCCTGCCGACATAGCACGCGCTCAGAAGGCGGCATCGACAATGCCGTTCAACGACCCTCTGTTGCCAAGTCAGTGGCATTATCACAATGACGGCAGCATTCAGGGTACACTCGCTGGTGCCGACGCCAACATTTTCAAGGCGTGGGAAACTGGCGTAACAGGAAACAAGGACGTCGTTGTGGCTATTATTGACGGCGGTTTCCAAGTCGACCACCCAGACCTTAAGGACAACCTCTGGATTAACGAGGCTGAGCTTAATGGTAAGGCTGGCGTAGACGACGATGGCAACGGATTCGTTGACGACGTCTACGGCTACAACTTTGTTATCAATTCTTCAAACATCAACGCTCACTCACATGGTACACACGTGGCTGGAACCGTAGGCGCAACCAACGGCAATGGCATCGGCGTGGCTGGCGTGGCTGGTGGTAATGACGGCACTGGCGGTGTCAAGATGATGGTGTGCCAGGTGTTCGACTCGCGTGCCAGCAGTTCTGCCGAAGCCGACTTCGGTGCTGCCCTCGTCTATGCAGCCGACCGTGGAGCCAGCATAGCACAGTGCTCGTGGGGTATGGGTATGCCTGAGGAAGAGGACAAGTCGGTGTCTGAAGCTGTGAGATACTTCACCAAGAATGGTGGCGGCGAAAAGATGAACGGCGGTCTGTGTATCTTCGCAGCCGGCAACAACGGCGAGGAGGGCAACTTCTATCCTGGTTGTCTCGACGAGGTAGTGGCTGTAGGCGCTATGGGTGCCGACGGATATGTCACCAGCTACTCCAACTACGGCAAGTGGGTGGACGTGACTGCTCCTGGTGGATTGTTGGACTACGGTCAGCAGTATGGTGTGCTCTCTACACTGCCCAACAGCACATACGGATATAACGAGGGAACATCAATGGCATGTCCGCACGTATCGGGCATCGCTGCGCTCATCCTCTCTAAGTATGGCAACAAGAACTTCTCTAACGAGACGCTCCGCACATTGCTCACCACGTCGGTGAACGACCTCTATGCTCTCAACCCCAACTATGTGGGCAAGATGGGCTCAGGATATATCGACGCCTACAAGGCTCTGCAGGGCAAGGAGGGCAGCGTGCCTTCTGCCGTTAGCGATTTCACGGTGACAGCCTCTCACGACAACGCTCTCATCGAGTGGACTATCCCCGAGAGCGAGGAGAAGAGCATCGACCACCATGTTATATATTACAGCACTGAGCCGTTTGCAGCCAGCGACAATCTGAACCGCCTCAACTCGGTATCGGTAGACACCAAGTTTAAGCTCTCGGGCGACGCTATGGCTTACGAGCTTCAGGGACTGAAGGCATCTACTAAGTACTACTTCGCCATCGTGGCATACAACCGTTGGGGCAAGGCCTCATCCGTGTCGCCAGTGAAGGAGGCTACTACCAATGCCGGACCTAAGGTGAAGCTCGACAAGACTTCACTCTCGATGACTGTCGACGCAGCCAAGTCGCCTACAGCCGAGGCTACATTCAACATTGCCAACTCGGGCGAGGGTATGCTCAAGTATGAGTTGACAGCAGCCACAAAGAGTGCTACAATGTCTACCCAGTCGCGTGCTCAGAAACCATCACCGGGTCAGGTGATTCCGTTCAGCGGCACAGTGGCTCCGACACTTGCCAGAACCAACGCCGTAGCCACATCCGACTATCAAGCTAAGGACTGGCCTACAGTGCTCACTTATGGCGAGCAGCTATATAGCTACCTGGGCGAGTCGGACACTAAGTTGCCCAACGCTCTGGCACAGTATTTCTATGTAGACAAGGCTAAGTATCCTAACGGCTTCAACCTGACAGCTCTGAAGTTCCAGGGACAAAACGGTGTAAATCCAGTAATCGAGATTTACGACGGTTCGCGTTCTATCTCTACAGCAAGTCTGTTGCAGAAGGTGGGCTATCAGTTCTGGGCTTACAACTACAACATCGCGCTGGGCGAGCAGCTCTACTTTGCTCCAGGCACCAGCTTCTGGGTAGTGGCTAAGTTCCCAGCAGGAGCCAAGAATCCTCTCGGCGCAAGCAAGACAAGCCTTGATGACGTGGCACAGTATAGCTTCTACAGCTCTAACAACGGTGCCACATGGACTCAGCTCACCGAGGTGCTCAAGGGCTCAAGCTTTGAGGCAGTGTCCGACCACCTCACATGGGCGGTACAGGCAATAAGCCAGAACCCCGACTGGAGCCAGGTGCTCAATCCAGAGCCGATAAGCGGCGAGGTGCGTCCGGGCGAAAGCCAGGCTGTGACACTGAAGAACGACGGTCAGAAGCTTGTCAATGGCACATACAAATTCAACATCCATGTTAAGTCGAACGAGGCTGTCGACTCTAAGCAGCAGGTGACACTCAACATGACTGTACAGGGCAACAAGCCTGAGATACACAGCCAGCAGCTTGTAGACTTCGGCAACTTGCTCGTGGGCGAGCAGAAGACCATCGACGTGGAGCTGACCAACAGCGGCTACGGCGTGTTTGGTGGATCGTATGGCTACTTGCAGAACAAGAAAAACGTTACCTCTTCTTCCGACCAGTTTGATGTGTCTAAGGGTACACTGAACATTGCAGCCCGTTCTACAGGCACATTGCCGGTGACCTTCAAGCCAACAAAGGCAGGCAACTTCACCAGCAACATCACCATAGTAGACAAGAACAACATCAAGCACACATTCGTAGTGCGCGGTGTGGCTTCGGCAACTTCTAATCTGGAGATAGCCAAGAGCGAGTTTGACCTCGGCGAATTGAAGGTGGGTGGCGAGAGCAAGACCGCAACCTTCACACTGAAGAACACTGGCGAATATCCATTGCAGTATGTATTCCCGAAGTTCTCTTCGGAGAATATAGCAGGCTCTACAGCCCGCGTGCATAAGTTCGGCTACACATTGCAGTCGAATGTAGCAGGCGACGACTCGTTCGAGTATGAGCCAGCACCAGAGTTGGCAGACGAGCAGGACATCACCTCACAGTTTGACAACAACAACTGGCAGTCGGGTCCTGTCAAGGTGGGCTTCAAGTTCCCATTCTATGGCAAGGAGTATGAGCAGGTATACATTTCGTCTTACGGCGGCTTGAGCATGCAGCCTATTGAGGGTCGCATCTCATGTATGGTTCCTACGGGCGACTGCGTTCAGGGCTTGGGTTATGTATCAGCTTACACCAACTCAGGCTGGATGGACATAGGCGGCAACACCAAGATAACCTGCGGACACAAGGACGGCAAGTTCTATGTCAAGTTCAAGGACGTAGTGACACCAGCCACAGCAGGTGGCGGCGAGACCACCACAATCAGCTTCCACATGGCTCTCTGTCCTGACGGCAGCGTAGAGGTGTTCTATGACGACTACGACCCAGCAGGCGTATTCGGTAGCGGCGGCAACAACTTCGTAGGCGTGAGCGACATCGAGTCGAAGGACGCATGCGTATTCACCGACGCCACCAAGGTACACTCTTCTGCCAACGGCTATGACGCTCCTTACTATGACATCGCTACTGGCAGCGCCATCAAGATTGTGGCACCAGCCAAGTCGATGATTAAGAGTCTGTCGAGCACCGATGGCTACATCGGCAATGGCGACAGCAAGGACATCACCGTGACACTTGAGGCAGGCGACAATCTCTATGCAGGCGAGCTCGTCAACTATCTGACAATGCTCACCAACGACCCATCGCACTCAAGCACCAACATCACACTCAAGGCTAACATCACTGGCGACAACCTCAAGGCTGAGGCTGCAACAGATGTTAAGTCGGTGGATTTCGGCAATGTATTCCGCACATCAGTGCAGAACCACAACGTGCTTCTGAGCAACAATGGCAAGGATGCGCTGCACGTGAGCGGCGTGAGTGTCAAGAATGGCAAGTTCAGTGTAGCTGACGAGGTGAAGGGCGCATTCGACGTACCAGCCGGTCAGGGCAAGGATATCACCGTGACACTGCCTACCGAGGAGAAGGGCGCCGTTGAGGACGTACTCGTAATCAACTTCGCTGACGGCACTTCACAGGAAGTGGCACTCAAGGGCAACGTCATCGGCACTCCAGTATGGAGCGCTACACCAGACGTAGTAGAGGTAGAGACTCCTTATGGCGAGAACATCAAGCAGAACATCACTGTGACCAACACTGGCGACGAGCCTCTGACATTTGCTGCTGAGCCTGATACATGGTATCGCTCACTCGATGTGGCAGAAGAGGGCAAGTCGATGGTGGACTATGTATTCCGTTCGAAGAGCGACGGCTTTGACGTGCCGTTCAACTGGGTGGACATCACAGAGGACTACACCGAGCACATGCCTTACTCATACTACATCGACAAGACCGACTTCAAGAAGGTGACACTGCCGTTCGAATTCCCGTTCTATGGCAAGAAGTACAAGGAGATGTACATCTACAACACAGGCTTCGTATCGTTCGACGAGCCAGTGGAGGACTACAAGCAGTTCCCCGAACCGCCTGCAAGTCTGCCTACAACAGAGACATTCTACAGCAACATCATCTGCCCATTCTGGGGCAACCACTCTATGAATACTCCGTCGGCTGATGGTGTATACTATAAGGCTAATGAGGACAACGTAGTTGTTTCGTACAAGAACTATGGCAACACCATGATGCAGGGCATGAACTTCCAGGTTATCCTGCGCAAGGATGGTTCGTTCAAGTTCCAGTATGACCTCGATCCTAACGGAATGCAGCTTGGCGTATTCGGCTTGTGCGGCATCATGGACCACACCGAGACACGAGGCATCACTCCGTCTGATATGTACATCAACCCGGGCAACGCCCTTGAGTTCACTCCGTACAAGAACTACGTAGTGGAGCCAGGCAAGAGCGCCGAGCTGCCTATCGAGTTGTATGCCGACAAACTTGCCGACACATACAACTATGAGCTTAGCCTCAACACTAATGCTCCTGCCAGCGAGAGCGTGAAGATGCCAGTGGCACTCAACATCACTGGTGCTGCAGAGCCTGTATTCCCGACCACTATCAACGTGGAGCAGGTGGTAAACGAGTATGCTATGGAGCCTATCTGCCACGAGTTTGAGGTAGTGAACAAGGGTTCTAAGGCATTCACTATCGACGATATCGCTTCAGAGCTGTTCGCTGTATCCGACCCTGACGACCCATGGGCAACACCAGAGGCACTGCTTGAGGTTTATACCGACGCCAACAATGGTGGCGGTGGCGGCGAGCCAGGATTCCCCGACGATCCTTGGGGTGGCTTGAGCCTTGCCAATGGCAACACCACAAAGGCATGGATATCTTATGAGTCAGGAATGATGGCTCCTATCACAGTGGGCAAGGAACCAGTGAAGTTCCGCATCACACTCTACAACACTATGACTGTGCGCCAGAAGGATTATCCTGTCATGTTTGCTGTAAGCGGACTGGCAGAGGAAACATACGATGCTACAATCAAGGTGAATGTGACAGAGGCTCCAGTGCTGACATTCGACCAGGAAGAGTTGCACATCACTAATGTGTCGAGCGACTACACCGGCAAGTCGACAGTCAACATGAATAACGAAGGTGGCTACAAGCTCAAGTACTCTCTGCGTCTTGAGCCGTCTGGCCGCGACGATATGTCAAGCGAGGACTATGAGGGTGGCGACCCGTCACCTGCAATGAACGTCATCGCTTATCCTACAACAGACGTTGCCAAGCAGTTCACTGAGGCTTGCGTGGCACAGCTCAAGGGCAAGAACATCTTCAAGGCTCTCGGCGTGAAGAAGGTGAAGGACGACCAGAAGTTCTTCTACGACATCCCAGAGGGACTGGAGGACAATGTGCTCTACTATCCGGTGCTCAATCCAGTGAGCAATGCAGCCGCAGCCATCATGGGTACAGGCGCAAATGCACTCGATGAGAACTTCTATGCAGCCACACGTTATGAGGCACCAGCCGAAGGCTTCAACCTCACCCACCTCTACTTCGTGGGAACGGTGGGCGACCTTGAGAACGTAGACATCGAGGCTACAGTAATCCTCGGCAACGATGTGACAGCCGACAACCGCACTATCGGTCATGGCAAGATTCACATTGACAAGGAGGAGCCTACAAGCGCAGGCTATCAGGGTACACCGCGTATGCTCAAGTTCGACAACCCAGTATACATCAACCCAGCCGACACATTCTATGTAGTGCTGAAGTATCCTGCCGGTTACAAGTCGTCAGCTCTCATGGCTACCAAGGACGGTGCAATGGAGACCAATCGCTACATGGCTCATCTCAAGTCGCTTGGCGGATGGGTAGACATCGAGGCTCTGTATGACAATGTATACAGCTATGGTGCATTCGGCTACTTCATGACATGCGTTGAGCATGAGAAGGGCGAACCATGGATTAAGTTGCTCAACGAGAAGACCGAGGGTGTTGTAGAGGCAGGCAAGTCATTGCCACTCGAATTCCAAATCAACGCCAAGAACGCTTACTTCGCTAAGAACAACAAGGCTACTCTCGTAGTGAAGACCAACGATCCGGCTAACGCTACTGTCAACTATCACATCTATCTCGACCGCAACGCGGCTCCGAAGATTGTGGTTCCAGAGGGTGTCGTAGCAGCAAGTCAGGGCGAGACCACCAAGGTGGCACTCAACGTGGCAGACGCAGAGGACGAGGCATTCACAGTAGAGTTCAACGACAACAAGGGCTACACCACTGTCGACTCATACAACGAGGCTGACGGCGTAAGCTATGAGAACGGCGCATTCAGCGTGCCAGAGGGCAAGCAGCTCAAGGCTGTTCTCAACATCACTCCTGAGTATGGATACGACAAGTTGGGCAGCGCAGCCATCGCAGTGAAGGCTACTGACGCCAGCAACAACGCATCTGAGGCTATTGTCAACTACAGTGTAGTGTTCAAGAACCGTGCTCCTGAGTTCATCGGACAGACAGAGATGTCGTTCGGCGAGGGCGAGCAGTCGGCAACCATCACTTATGCATCGCTCTTCAACGATCCGGATGGCGACGAGTTCTCATGCACAGTAGCATCTGTTGACAGCAAGGTGGCAGCAGTGTTCAGTTCAGAAGAGGGCTTCATCATCAGCGCCAAGAAGGAGGGCAAGACAACTGTCAAGGTTGTTGCAACTGACGAAAATGGTGCTACAGCTCAGCAGGACATCACAGTGAATGTGACCAAGGCTACTGGCATCAGCGGTGTAAGCTCAGACAATGGCGACATCAATGTCAGCGCCGACGGCAGCAATATCGTTGTCAAGGTGAATGGCAATGTAGGCGAGGCAGTCATCAGCGTATACGACGCTGCCGGACAGCTCCTTGCTAAGAAGACAGTCAAGAATCTGCATGCGGGTGACACCATCAGCTTCGACGTTGCAAACGGTCAGGGTGTATACACACTCAACGCTGTGCTCGACGGCGAGGCGACAACAGTGAAGTTCGCAAAGTAAGCAAATACTAATTGACTAATAAATTAACGGCTTAATTGACGAATAATTAACGGGCAATTCATGCGAATTAACGACAAAGAAAAATAGGTTGTCGTTAATGCCGGTTAATTATTCGTTAATTAAGCCGTTAATTTTTATGTCAATTAAATCGTTGGTTGTTAGTTGTTTGAATAGTTAATTATTCGTTAATTTTATGTTGTGATAAATATTTTTCTGCCAAAACTGTTGGCGTTTAGAATTTTTTTTGTACCTTTGCACCCGCAATTAAGCGATATGCGGCAATAGCTCAGTTGGTAGAGCACAACCTTGCCAAGGTTGGGGTCGCGAGTTCAAGTCTCGTTTG
>CAKPST010000061.1 GCA_934183355.1 uncultured Prevotella sp. | reverse complement strand
ATCGTTAATTATCCGTTAATTTAATCGTTAATTATCCGTTAATTTAATCGTTAATTATCCGTTAATTTAATCGTTAATTATCCGTTAATTTAATCGTTAAATCTCCGTTGATTGATTCACTATTCCTTCTTCCACGACTTATACGGCGACTTCAGCAGTTGCGAGTTGTAGTAGCGTCTGTCCCCCGTCACCTCATCGCCTATGAAATCTGGCTTGGCATAGCTCTCGTCCTCCGACCCCAGCTCCACCTCAGCAATCACCAGTCCCTCGTTGTCGCCGAAGAACTCGTCCACCTCGAACGTATGCTTGCCGTCAGGACTCTTGACAAGCCAGCGTCGTTTGTCGATGACACCACCACGACAAAGCTCAAAGAGATGCTGCGCCTCGTCGTTGCTAATCTCCTTCTCAAACTCATATCGCGACAACCCAGTGCGGTCGCTGTGACTCTTAATGGTGAGCCACGAACGGTCGTCGCGGGTGCGCACCCTCACCGTAGCCGACTCGCAAGGCATGTAGCCCTGCTTGATATGGCTTGAAGAAAAGGCGGCATCCTTCCAGGAGCCGCCTTCACGTATGAGAAACTTGCGTTCTATTTCTAATCCACTCATAGTTGTTATGATTCTATGCCTGAGTAGTTGTCCAGATGGCAAAGCCAACCGCCATAACCAGCAGTCCCCATGCAATCCATTCCACTACTTTCTTTCCTTTACGTTCCTGTTCCTTAGCGTATCTCTGACGCTTAATCTTACTGTTTTGGCTCATAGTTGTTAGTTTTTTTAAGTTATTTATTCGTCGTTTACGGGGAACTCCATCAGATAAGCCTTGATGAATCCGTCGATCTTGCCGTCCATCACACCGTCCACGTCAGCCGTCTGATAGCCCGTGCGATGGTCTTTGACACGACGGTCGTCGAAGACATAACTTCTAATCTGGCTTCCCCATTCAATTTTTTTCTTGCCAGCCTCTATCTTAGCCTGCGCCTCAAGACGTTTCTTCATAGCACGGTCGTAGAGTTGCGACTTGAGAAGTCGCATGGCATTGTTGCGGTTTTCGAGCTGTTTGCGGCTCTCGGTGTTCTCGATGAGGATTTCCTCCTCCTCGCCAGTGTCGGGGTCGGTATACTGATAGCGCAGACGCACACCTGTCTCCACCTTGTTGACGTTCTGTCCGCCAGCACCACCCGAACGGAAGAGGTCCCACGACACCTTCGACGGGTCGACATACACCTCGATAGTGTCGTCGACAAGTGGCGAAACAAACACCGACGCAAACGAAGTCATGCGCTTGCCCTGAGCATTGAACGGCGACACGCGCACCAAGCGGTGAACTCCGTTCTCGCTCTTCAGATAGCCATAGGCATACTCGCCACCCTCTATCTCCATAGTCACACTCTTGATGCCAGCCTCGTCGCCCTCCTGAAGGTTGGAGATAGTCACCTTATGACCATTTGCCTCCGCCCATCGCATGTACATACGCATGAGCATCTGAGCCCAGTCTTGGCTCTCGGTGCCGCCAGCACCCGAGTTGATTTTCATCACACAGTCCATAGGGTCCTCCTTCTGTCTGAGCATGTTCATCAGCTCAAGGTTCTCAATAGCTTTGATGGCAGCGGCATAGTCGTTGTCCACCTCCTCCTCGGTGACGAGTTCTTCCTTATGATAGTCGAAGGCAAGCTGTAGCTCCTCGGCGAGTTGGCTCACCTGCTTGTAGCCAGTGATCCACTTCTCTATCGACTTCACCTTCTTCATCTGCTCCTCGGCACGCTTAGGGTCGTCCCAGAAGTCGGGAGCCTGTGTGCGGAGCTGTTCTTCCTCGAATTCTACTTTCTTTTGGTCGATATTCAGATAGTGATGCAGAGCCTCGGCTCTGTCAAGCACATCCTTTAGTTGGTCAGCTGTTATCATTTATGAGTTTTGAATTTTGAAATCCTATTCGTACATTTTGTCAATCACTTCCTTGAAGTTCTTATTGATAATAGGTCGGCGTATCTTGAGCGTGTTAGTCAGCTCGCCCGACTCCATAGAGAAGTGGTGGGCAATGAGCGTGAATCGCTTAATCTGCTCGTAGGGTGCCAGTTGCTGCTGCAGAGTCTGTATGCGCTCCATCATCATCTTGTTCACCTTAGGATTGGCGCAGAGATCCTCGCGGCTCTCAAAGACGATGCCGTGGTCCTTAGCCCACTCCTCCACGAGTCGGAACTCGGGCACGATGAGAGCCGATACAAACTTGCGCTCGTTGGCAATGACAGCCACCTGGTCGATAAACTTGTCCACAAGGAGCAGCGACTCAATCATCTGCGGAGCGATATACTTGCCGTTGGATGTCTTGAAGAGGTCCTTGATGCGCTCAGTCAGGAATATCTCGCCGTCCTTGATATAGCCAGCATCGCCTGTGCGGAAGAATCCGTCCTCGGTGAACGCCTCCTTGTTGGCAGCGTCGCGCTTGTAGTAGCCCGAAGTGATGGTGGGACCCTTGAGCAATATCTCGTCGTTCTCGCCAATCTTCACCTCAAGTCCGTTGACAGGTCTGCCCACCGAACCGATGGTGAACGGCATGTTCTCGCGGTCGCATGACACCGTGGCAAGACTCTCGGTCAAGCCGTAGCCCACACACATATTGATGCCCACAGAGTGAGTGAAGCGCTCTACCTCTGGCGACACTCTGGCTCCAGCAGTCGGGAATAAATTAGCATTCTCCAGTCCAATCTGCTTGCGCACCAGTCGCAGAATCATCTTGTCCCAAACCTTGTATTCCATAGCAAGTATCGGCGACGGACGCTTGCATCGGCTCTTGCAGTCTATGTTGTATCGGCGTCCCACCTCCAGAGCGTGGCGGAATAGGCGCTGCTGCATAGGTGTCGAACGGTCAATCTTGTCCTTCACAGCCTGATACACCTTCTCCCAGAATCGCGGCACGCTCGACATACACGTAGGATGAGTCTCGCGCATCGACTGCTGTATGTCGTGTGGGTTGGTGTTGATGATGATGTGTGCTCCCTCAGAGAACGAGAGGTAAGACCATCCGCGCTCAAAGATATGTGTAATAGGGAGGAACTGTATGATGCGGTCGTTCTCGGTGACAGGCACCACCTCGTCGTTAGCCTTCAACGCAGCGTTGTATTGTCCATAGCTCAGCATCACGCCCTTCGAGTCGCCCGTAGTGCCTGATGTGTATAGGATGTTGCACAGGTCGGTGTCGTTAGCCTCGCTGTATAGCTGTTCCACCTCGCTCTGTCGTGGCAGACCCTCGCCCTGCTTCAGGAAGTCGTCGAAGTAGAGCGCAGCAGGGTCGTGTGAGCTGATGCGCACCGAGCGATCGAAGATGATGATGCGCTCCAGCGAGTGGCACATGGCAAACACGCGGTGAGCCTTGTCATACTGCTCTTGCTCGCCCACAAAGAGGAACTTAATCTGCGCATCGTTTATCATGTATTGTATCTGCTGCTCAGACGCAGTGGCATAGAACGGTATAGACACCATGCGCACACCATAAGCGCCGAAGTCGGTGATGAGATACTGTATGGAGTTCTGCGAGAAAACACCGATGGTTTCCTGCGGTTTAGCCCCTAAGTTGAGCAGGGCATTGCTTGCCTGCTTCACCAATAGTGCGAAGCGGTTGTAGCTCATGGTTTTCCACGTCGAGCCACCGAAGTCCTTATAAGTAAAGGCTTCGCGCTCTCCATATTTCTCCGCCTGCTTAAGGGCGAGCACCGAAAGATGACATCTTGTTTGCATAATAGTAGTTTTATTTGTTGACTGCAATGTCGCAATCATAGTAATGAATATGCAAAAATACTCTAAAAATAGCAAAAGCCAAAACAAAATAAGGAAAAATACGTTTTTTTCCTTGTTTGGCATGCCCTAATCTCAAACTTTTTTTGTTTATTTGCATAGCCTTTAATAGGCGGACTAACCGCAGCTGAAGGTAGATATATACAGGATATAAATTATTTCAAGAGATTAACTTTAAACAAATACGACTATGGGAAAAGGAAAAAAAGGCGGCAAACGCATGACCAAAAAACAGCTTGCCCCGAAACTTGAGGAGCTATTTGCCTCCAATCCCGGCAAGACTCTTTCGTTCAAGGAGATATTCCGCACACTCCATCTCGACACCCATCCTCTCAAGATGCTCGCCATCGACATTATGGAGGAGATGGCATGGGACGACTTCGTTAGCAAGGTTTCTGACAATTCATACAAACTCAATCTTAAAGGTCAGGTGCAAGAGGGCATCTTCCAGCGCAAGACCAATGGTAAGAACACCGTCACTCCAGATGGTTCGGACAAACCAATCTTTGTTGCCGAGCGCAACTCTATGTGGGCACTCACCGGCGACCGCGTGCGATTCTCGTGCATGGCACGCCGCAAGAACCACATCAAGGAGGCACAGGTGATAGAAATTCTGCAACGTGCCAAGGACACATTCGTGGGTCGACTGTCGTTCGACCACGACCTCTGCACACTCATCTCGCCTGCCAACGTGCTTGCCAATAGCATCATCATCCCACGACGCAAGCTCAAGGGCGGCAAGGACGGCGACAACGCTGTGGTGAAGATTGTGGAGTGGCCCGACCAGGACCACCGCAACATGATTGGCGAAGTGGTGGATGTGCTCGGCAAGTCGGGCAACAACGACGTAGAGATGAACACCATCCTCGCCCAGTATGGACTGCCGTATAAATATCCTAAGAACGTGGAGGAGGCTGCCGAGAAGATTTCTGCCGAGATAACAGCCGAGGACTACGCCCAGCGCGAGGACTTCCGCGACACCTTCACATGTACCATCGACCCTAAGGATGCCAAGGACTTCGACGACGCTCTGTCTATCAAGAAGCTCAAGGACGGACTATGGGAGGTGGGTGTACACATCGCTGACGTGTCGCACTATGTCAAGGAAGGCTCCGTGATAGACAAGGAGGCAGTGAAACGCGCCACCAGCATCTATCTCGTCGACCGCACCATACCGATGTTGCCTGAGCGTCTGTGCAATTTCATCTGCTCGCTTCGCCCCGACGAGGAGAAACTGGCATTCTCCGTCATCTTCAATCTCGACGACGACGCCAACGTCAAGGCTTATCGCATCGTACACACCGTGATAAAGTCAAACCGCCGCTATGCCTACGAGGAGGTGCAACAGCTGCTTGAGGACAACGGAGTGGTGGAGGGCAAGGGCGAGCCGGCACCGCCAGCACCTAAGGGAGGCTACAAGGGCGAGAATGCCGACCAGCTCATCACTCTCGACCGACTGGCTAAGAAACTGCGTGCAGCACGATTCAAGAATGGTGCTGTGAAGTTCGACCGTGAAGAACTTCATTTTGATATCGACGAGAAGGGCAAGCCAATACGCTGCTACTTCAAGCGCTCGAAGGATGCCAACAAGCTCATCGAGGAGTTTATGCTGCTTGCTAATCGCACCGTGGCTGAGTCAGTGGGCAAGGTGGCTAAGGGCAAGAAACCCAAGACATTGCCTTATCGTGTACACGACAATCCCGACCCAACAAAGTTGGAGACACTGCGTGAGTTTGTAGTGAAGTTTGGATATAAAATGAAGACCGACGGCACAAGTGGCGCACTCGCCAAGTCGCTCAATACGCTTATGTCCGACTGCGAGGGCAAGCGCGAGCAAAACCTCATACAGACCGTCGCCCTGCGTGCCATGATGAAGGCTAAATACTCCATCCACAACATCGGTCACTTCGGATTGGCGTTCGACTACTACACCCACTTCACATCGCCCATCCGTCGCTATCCCGACACGATGGTTCACCGTCTCATCACACGCTATCAAGAGGGAGGACGCTCTGCCAACAAGGAACACTATGAAGCATTGTGTGAGCACTCCAGCGAGATGGAGCAGATAGCAGCCAATGCCGAGCGCGACTCCATCAAGTACAAGGCAGTGGAGTTTATGTCGGAGCGTGTGGGCAACGTCTACGATGCTCACATCTCAGGCATACAGTCGTATGGCATCTACTGCGAGATAGACGAGAACCACTGCGAGGGACTTGTCCCCATGCGCGACCTTGACGACGACTACTACGACTTCGACGAGCGCAACTACTGCCTCGTTGGTCGCCGCCATCACAACAAGTATCAGCTCGGCGACCCGATACGCATCAAAGTGGCAAGCGCTAATCTGGAGAAGAAACAACTCGACTTCACACTGGCTGACGACTAAGTGAATTAACGATTTAATTAACGACGTAATTAACGACGTAATTAACGATTAAATTAACGGGCAATTAACCGGCATTAACGACTGATTATTTTCTTTGTCGTTAATTGCGGTTAATTGCCCGTTAATTTATCCGTTAATTATTTCATTAAAATTGTTCATCTGGAGTAAGGAGTTATAGATATCTAATTGAGGTAAGTCAAGGTAAAATAGAATTAAAGGTATTTGTTTATAATCCATAGTAGGATCTTGGGCGTTCTATTTCTTACTTTTTGCTTGTATGCCTCCTGTTCATTACTGCGAATATCCAAGATCTTAAAATTAGCTTCTGCTTTAGCTATTTCTATGGATTTTTTTGCATTATCAATAGCATCTTTTGCATCTTGCTTTGCTTTTTGTACTCGTGCATCATCATTCTTACGTAATACTTGTAGTCTTTCTGTCACCATTTTTTCAATCGTTTCATCTCTTTTTTCACGCATCTCTTTTAGTTCGCGTTGTCTCTTTGAAAAGTTAATCTTTTCTCCGAAGAAATAATAATGACAGCCACATTTTGGGCATCGTAGAATGGTGTTACGATCTATAATCTTTCCATCGTTTGGCATTTTTGTTCCGCAATATGGGCACTCAAAGTCATATTTTAATTCTATGGCGTGTTTGGATTGATATTGCTGTATTATGCCATATATAGAGTTGCTAAGAGTTTCGTTAAGTTCTTTCAAGAAAGTGTTTTCTTTATGCTTGGGAAATGAATCTTTTGCAACCATTTCGTATAGCATACTTAATGCTGTTAGTTTATTGCGGTATTGACCATCTTTCTCCTCCAATGTTTTAAAGAATATATTATCGTATTTTGCAAATTCATGAATTAAATCATGTTTGCATAATTTGATAATTTGTTCTATTAGTGTTAGGTTTCTATGAATTTCAGCAATTTGGTATTCACTCTCAATAAAGCACTTTTTCATTAATTCGTGCTCACTTTTAGAATTTTGCCAGTATTCAAGGGCATCATCAATGAGAAAGTCAACACCAGATAGTCCAGTGGTTGTTAGTTTTTCCTTGCCGTATACCACGCTGACAATATGATGGGCTACCTTGTAATTGTTCAAGTTTAGATAACCAATAATTTGCGTTTGTGCTTCTGATGTATATCCATTTAAAATAAGATTTCCAAATCCTACATATATTGTAGATAAGTCGACAAGTGTTTCGTTTAATTCTGTATTAAGCTCATATAAACCATGTACATATAATAATTTATGGCAAATTTCATGGGCTAATATAGCAAGGCAGCTTTTCCATTTATTTTTATAATCAATAGAAACAATTATGTGTACAGTTTTTTCCGCATTATTGTTTGCAGACGTGATATTGCCTGCAACACCATCAGGTGTCAGGTCAAATTTCACGTCAGTTGTGTAGTTTCGCAATCCAACAAACTCCAACATAGCTTTTGCTTCTTCGCACAATATAGCATTATTTAAAATGCTTGTTTGGCTAATGAAGTTCGGATGATATATTTCCAAGTTGTCGTGTCTGACGGCCTGTTCTATTTTCTTTAGATTGTAAAGTATACCTCTTGGGGTAAGGTCTATCAATTTGTTGTCCATATTTAGGTGCTTTAGTCTGTTTGTTTTATTAAATAAAGTGTGTTAGAATGTTCTTACTCCACAGCCCAGTCATCTATCGTTCCTGTTTTTGACGAGAAGTTGGCACCAATACGATGTATGTGTCGAGTGTCGGCAGCGTATGGTCTGGCATATCCCATGGTCTCTATTTGGTTGAGAGCTTGTCTTGCTGTGCCATCGAGTTTGAATTCAAAGATATAGATGTCATTGTCTGTCTCGATAATGCAGTCGGCACGTCCTTCGCTCTGTTGCTTCTCGGTGAGTACGAGATAGGTGCTGATGATGCGAAAGATGAGATAGAACGTGTAATGGAAGTAGCGTTCACGCTCCGTCTCAGTGTCTTTGCGTCGCATGGAGTAGGGGATGCTTGCGAAGAAAGCCGTGAGCTGCTTGCGCAATCCTTCGAGGTCGGCAGCGGCGAGCGAGCGCACGAGCTGCGTCATCTCTGTTAGTACAGGCATGCGGCTCTGTAGGTAGTTGTTGGCAATGGCTGTGGCAAACCCACGTTTCACCTCGTTGTTTGGAAGGTCGAGGAGATAGGTGTTTGTCAGTCGGTCGTGCGCCTTAATTGTAAGGTATCCACTTTGGTATATCATTGGCAGCGGACGTTCAACGTCGGCGCGATAGTCAACTTGTCCTTCTGTAACAAGACGGTATACCAATGCGGTTTTGTCCACATACGCATATCCGTTTTCTATTATAGTTTTGAAGTCTTGTATGCCTATTGGATATTTCATAATCAGTCCTCGTTTTATGTGAATGTTTGCAGGAAAAGTTGCTGTTTCACTTGTTTTATGCAAAGATAAACATAATAATCTGATTGTTGGCAATTCCTAAATAAGTTTTTTGTTTTTCTACTGCAATCTGCAATTATTCTCGAAAAAGTGTCGTAAGACGCTGATACTCTTGTTGTTGCAGGATTGCAGATTGGCTTGCTGTTGAATTTCAACTGCAACTGCCAATCACTAACGCCCTCGTGCTATTCGTACAAAGCCCTCGTACTATTTGTTTTGAGCCTTAGTACGACTTGTAACTAGCCCTTGTACGCAATGCTTTAGGGCTTTGTACTACCAGTATGCAGCCCTTTCAAACTCAACTTATGGCTATGTCATATTGCCAACAGGAATGGGGTGCATAGTCAGCATGTGGTGCTTGCAGTAGTGTAAGTACTGTAAAGGTCTACTGCAATTCTGTAACAAGCATATTATCAATGCATTACAGCGATATTTTGTGAATAATTGCAGATTGCAGTAGAAAATGAAAAATGAAAAAATATAAAATAATAGACGTAAAATTTGGAAGTTTGAAATAAATTACGTACATTCGTTGTCGAAACAAGCGAAAGGACGACAATGCTCGAAATAGGGGATTTTATGGACTATTTGCGCTATGAGCGCAACCGGTCGGAGTGTACGGTAGAAGCCTACCGTGGCGACCTGGAGGCATTCAGCCAGTATATCAAGAGTCTTGACGAAGACCTCACTCTCGACACTGTCGACTCCGACATCATCCGTTGCTGGGTGGAGAGCATGATGGATAGCGGCTACACCGCATCCTCGATATGCCGACGGCTCAGCGCCGTGAAGTCGATGTACAGATTCGCACTCGCTCGTGGCATTGTCAGTCACGACCCCGCGCACGCTGTACACTCGCCAAGGAAACGCCGAGCACTGCCGCAGTTTGTCAGCGAAAGCGATATGGACAGACTGATAGACAGGACGGAGTGGGGCGACGACTATATAAGTACACGCACGCGTACCATATTAATGATGTTCTATGAAACTGGCTTGCGATTGTCCGAACTTATCGGACTCGACGACCAAGCAATAGACTTCGGACGACATGAGCTGCGAGTGACAGGCAAGGGCGACAAGCAACGTATAGTGCCATTCGGCGAGGAACTGGAACGGCAGATGCGCATATATATACAGAAGCGCGACACCCAACCCAGGGAAGACACCCGTGCCTTCTTTGTCGACGACCAAGGACGACGGATGAATCGCTACAAAGTGGGCAAGATAGTGAGACAACAACTGACAGCCGTAGGCAATCTGAAGAAACGCTCGCCACACGTGCTGCGCCACTCATTCGCCACAGCGATGCTCAACAACGGTGCCGACATAGAGAGCGTGCAGAAGCTGCTCGGGCACAACTCGCTCTCGACAACAGAAATCTACACCCACACAACATTCGAACAATTAAAACAAGCCTACTCTAAGGCGCACCCCAGAAAATAAGAATAAACATTAGTAACGACCTTAAACAAAGAAAAGGAGGACACTATGGAGATTAAGATTCAGTCAATCCATTTTGACGCTACCGAGAAATTGCAGGACTTCATCGAGAAGAAAGTTGCAAAACTTGAAAAGACATTCGAAGACATCAAGACGGCAGAGGTGCAGCTGAAGGTTGTAAAGCCGGCTACAGCACAAAATAAGGAAACAAGCCTCACTGTCGGTGTGCCAGGACAGACACTATTTGTAGAAAAGACATGTGACACATTTGAGGAGGGAATTGACCTTTGTGTAGACGCAATGAAGGTTCAACTGACCAAATTCAAGGAAAAAATAAGAAATAAATAAAAAAAACGCGGAAAAGTTTTGGTAGTTTAAAAATAAGTCGTATCTTTGCAGCCGTTTTAGAACAGGTCCTAAACGGCAGTCTTACGGCTGCAAGGATTTTGCCTCTTTAGCTCAGTTGGCCAGAGCACGTGATTTGTAATCTCGGGGTCGTTGGTTCGAA
>CAKPST010000060.1 GCA_934183355.1 uncultured Prevotella sp. | reverse complement strand
GGGGTGGGGCTTTTAAATATATAAATATTATGAAAAGAATCTTTCCTTTAATCTTTGCGGCTCTATCCGCCACCACTTCGCTTCATGCACAGAACACTCCAGCATGGGACAAGTTTGTGAACAATGCCGATGACAATGTATTGCTCGACTTCTCGTACGTAGGCTATGACCACGGCAAGACAATGCCCGAGTATTATAGCGACGTAAACGAACTTGCAAAGAAACTTGGCTATAAGATATATAATGTGTGCGACTATGGTGCAGTGCCAAACGACGGCAAGTCGGACCGTGCAGCCGTAGAAGCTATTGTAAATAAGATTGGTAAGGGAAAAGCCAATGCCAATGCCATTATCTACTTCCCTGAGGGCGAATATATCCTGCACACAGAAGAGGATGATGTTAAGGATGATAAGACCGGTAATATGAAGTCGACCACCATCAACTTTGTTATGGGTCATGTCATCATCAAGGGTGCAGGACGCGACAAGACATTCCTCACAATGGGAGCACCAATGAAGACCCCAACTCCCGACAATATGTACAGCTCGCAGGTGATGCTGTCTATCCGCCATAATGGAGGCGGCGACAAGGCTTTCCTTGCCAATGTAAAGGGTTCGGCAAAGAAGGGCGATTTGTCTATAGAGGTTGACGACGCATCAAAGCTTAAGGTAGGCGACTGGATTAAGCTTTATATGCTGAACAAAGACGAAAAGGTTATCAACGAAGAACTCTTAGGCAAGAAATTGCAGGCTTCTATGTCAAACCTCAAGGCTGGCATTGAGGTGATAGACCGTCATCAGATTAAGTCGATTGACGGCACACGCATTACCTTTGAGGAACCAATGCACCATGCCGTTAATCCAGATTATGGCTGGACAATAGTTTCTTACTCGCACTACGAAGAGTCGGGTGTGGAAGACCTTACGTTCAAGGGCAACTGCAAACCAAACTTTGTACACCACGGTTCATGGGAGGATGACGGTGGATACAAGCCTCTCAACTTTATGCGAATGGTGAACTCGTGGGTTCGCCGTGTCGACTTCCAAAGTGTTAGCGAGGGTATGACATTTGCCGATTGCACCAACTGCACAATGCTCGATTCTGAATTTAGCGGCAACCGCGGTCACTCATCAGTACGTATGCAGAACTCGGCACACGGATTTATTGGTATGGTTAGCGACCACACTGACGGATATCTGACCTCGGACACCAAGTTTGAGAACCGCATGGAAAACCTCGGACAGTTCCACTCTTGCGGTATCTCTAAGCAGAGTATAGGCAATGTGATATGGCGATGCACTTGGGGCGACGACGCTTGCTTCGAAAGCCATGCCAAGCAGCCACGTGCTTCATTGTTCGATAATTGCAGCGGTGGCTTTATGCAGAACCGTATGGGTGGAGCAATCTCCGAACTACCCAACCATCTTGACGACCTCACTGTATGGAACTTCAACTGTCTTGCCACAAGTCCAACCGACCCTAACCCATACGACTGGTGGTCGACAAATGTCTGGAACGGCTGGAATAAGGTGTTACCTCCTACATTCGTAGGTTTCCATGGCAAGAACATCAACTTTAAGGAGAGCGAGATGAAGCTCAACGAGAACCAAGGCAAGGAGGTTTTGCCTGGCTCACTATATGAGGCTCAGTTGGCTAAGCGTCTCGGTTATACCCCACAGTGGATTAAGGATGCCAAGGAGAACAATTCAACAGGCATTGACAACATGCTCATTGTAAAAGAAAAGAAGGCATACAAGAACTACAACCTCGATGGTGTGGAAGTGGGAGACGACTACAAGGGAGTTGTTGTAAAGAAAGGAAAAAAGATTGTGAAATAGAAACCCTATCCATATCCCCTCCCACATTGGGAGGGGAAACTATATGTAATAATTGCTGGTGGGATTCTAAAATATTTATATTATGAAAAAATTATTACCTTTATTATTTGCGGCACTATCTGCCACTACATCTCTTCATGCCCAAGACACTCCGGCATGGCAGAAGTTTGTAAACAAAGCCGACGACAACATATTGCTCGACTTCTCGTATGCAGGCTATCATCATGGTTTAGAATTGCCTGTTGACGAGAGAGATGTCAATATACTTGCAGAGAAACTCGGCTATAAAATATATAATGTGTGCGACTATGGAGCTGTGCCAGACGACGGCGAATCGGACAGAGCAGCATTCTTGGCTATTGTCAAGAAGATTGGCAAGAATGCTGATGCCAATGCCATCATCTATTTCCCTGAGGGCGAATTTATACTGCACTCACCAGAAGACGACACTTGGGAGACACAGAATGACGGCACCAAGAAACAAGTTTCGCATCGAATTGACCTCAACATGGGACATATCATCATCAAGGGAGCTGGTAGAGACAAGACCACACTGACGATGACTTGTCCAATGCAGCCCACCAACCCGAAGATTATGTATAGTTCGCCACACATGATACAGGTGCGCCATAATGGTGGTGGAGACAACGTAGAACTGGCTAAGGTCACTGGCTCTGCTAAGAAGAACGACATGTCTATAGAAGTGGACGACGCTTCAAAGCTACATGTTGGCGACTGGGTGAAGCTGCACATGCTTAATGCCGACAAGCAAGTAATCGACGAAGAACTGCTTGGACATGAGGTGCAAGAGTCAATGACCAACCTATTGGCTGGTGTTGAGGTGATAGACCGCCATCAGATTAAGTCTATTGACGGCAATGTCGTGACATTCGAAGAGCCTATAATGCACGTTGTCAACCCCGATTATGGCTGGACTATCAAGACATACTCTCATTACGAGGAAGTTGGCTTTGAAGACTTTAAGTTCCAAGGCTACAGCACAGAATACTTCCACCATCACAAGTCGTGGGAAGATGACGGTGCTTTCAAGCCTCTACAGTTCACACGCTGTGTGAACTCATGGATAAGACGTGTAGATTTCGAGAGCATCAGCGAATGTATGACATTCCAAGACTGCGCCAACTCTCTCTGTCTGGACGTAGAGATAAGCGGCAACCGCGGTCACTCGTCAGTGCGTATGGCTAACTCGGCTCGTGGACTCATAGGAATGGTATACGACCATAGCGACGGATATCTCAATGCCGACGCAACCTACTTGAAGCACCGACCGAATCTTGGTCAGTATCATGCATGCGGTATATCAAAGCATAGCATAGGCAATGTGATATGGCGTTGCAAGTGGGGCGACGACTCATGTTTTGAGAGTCATGCCACACAGCCACGTGCATCGCTCTTTGATAGCTGCGCTGGAGGTTTCATGCAGTTCCGTATGGGTGGCGACATCAATCAGTTGCCCAATCACTTGGACGACCTCACAATGTGGAACTTCAACTGTCTTGCCAACAACCCAGCCGAAAACCCATTCAACTGGTGGATTATGAACCCCTATAATGGCTGGTATAAGACATTGCCGCCGACATTCGTGGGATTCCATGGCAACAAGGTGAACTTCAAGGTGGATGAAATGAAGCTCAACGAGAGCCAGGGCAAGGAAGTGACACCTGGTTCACTATATGAAGCTCAGATTGCACATCGCCTTGGTTATGTTCCACAATGGATTACAGATGCCAAGAAAAATATCTCAACAGGCATTGAAAACATACTTATAGTGAAAGAAAATAAGCCTTCAAAGAGCTACAGCCTTGACGGCGTAGAAGTTGGAGACAACTATAAGGGCATCGTTGTGAAGGACGGAAAGAAAATTATGAAATAAAAGAATTATAGTAGAGTGGTATGCCCTTACGAGCCATACCACTCTATTATTATATGACATACTAACTTGAAAAAACAATAGACAAGACCATTTGTTGTTCCACCAATCTTGCAAATTATTATTAATTATATGAGAATCTGAAAACTTTTGAGTAACTTTGCACGGATATAACCCTACGAGACACAAACGGATATATGAACAAGAGACAAAATACATCAATACAGATGATTGCCGACTATGACGGCGATGTGAGAAATCTGTTCGACGTAAACATAGAAGGTGAAATACCTGTACTTGCTACACGCAACATGGTGTTGTTTCCAGGAGTGATAGCACCCATCATCATCGGACGCAAGCAGAGCCTCAACCTTCTAGAAAAAATACACAAACTGCCCGATGCGGCTTTTGCTGTTTTCTGCCAGAAAGATCAAGAAGTTGAAAAACCAAGTGAAAAGGATCTTTTCCAATATGGTGTTTATGCTAAGTTAGTGAAGGTGCTGGAGATACCTGGACCTGGAAACACCGTCACAGCCATCGTTCAGGCTCTCGGACGTTGCGAGCTAAAGAGCATCACACGCACCAATCCATATATGATGGGTGAGGTTGTGCAGTCATTGGAAGAAATGCCAGATTCTAATGACCGCGAGTTTAAGACAGCCATGGAAGACCTCCGTTCTACAACACTCAAATATATTCATGAGAACGAAGAGTTGCCAGACGAGTCGCAATTTGCACTCAACAATATCTCCAACGATATCATTGCAGTTGACTTTGTATGTACAAACTTGCCATTCAACACTAATGACAAAGCCAATTTGCTTACAATAAACAGCTTCAAAGATCGTGTTATCGGCACACTGAAAGTGCTACACAAGGAGTTGCAGCTGCTCGAACTGAAGCAGAATATACGCTCTAAGACACGCGAAGACCTCGACGAGCAGCAGCGCGAATACTTCTTGCAACAGCAGATTAAGAACATCAAGGAGGAACTTGGCAACGGTGAAGGTTCGCCTGAACGCAAGGAACTGGAGGAGAAAGCTAAGCAAAAGAAATGGCCAGAGGAAATCGGTAAGGTGTTCAAGAAGGAACTCGACAAACTGGATATGTTCAATCCGCAGAGTCCTGAGTACAGTATTCAGTTCAACTATCTGCAAACAATGATCAACTTGCCTTGGGGAGAATACACCAAGGACAACCTCGACCTCAAACGCGCTCAGCGAATACTCAACCAAGACCACTATGGTATGGAGAAAGTGAAGGAGCGCATACTCGAATATATGGCTGTGCTGAAGCTGAGAGGCGACCTAAAATCGCCTATTATCTGCCTCTATGGTCCTCCGGGAGTAGGCAAGACATCACTCGGCAAGAGCATCGCATCGGCAATGAAGCGCAAGTATGTACGCATGTCGCTCGGCGGTCTGCACGACGAGAGCGAAATACGTGGACATCGCCGCACATACGTCGGAGCCATGCCTGGACGCATCATCAAGAACATACAGAAGGCTGGCTCATCCAACCCAGTATTCATTCTCGACGAGATAGACAAGGTGACACAGAACACCTCACACGGTGACCCATCGTCAGCACTGCTCGAAGTGCTCGACCCTGAGCAGAACAATGCCTTCCATGACAACTATCTCGATGTGGACTACGACCTCTCTAAGGTTCTCTTCATAGCCACTGCCAACGACCTCGGAGCCATTCCACGCCCCCTACTCGACCGTATGGAACTGATTGAGGTGAGTGGATACATCACCGAGGAGAAGATAGAGATAGCCAAACGCCACCTCATTCCGCGCGAAATAGACAACTGCGGACTGACAGCCAAAGAAGACAAGCCTACATTCAACAAGGCTGCCATAGAAAAAATAGTAGAGCAATACACACGCGAAAGTGGTGTGCGACAGCTTGAGAAACAGACAAACAAGGCTCTGCGCAAGCTCGCATTCAAGAAGGCTCTCAACGGCGAACTGCCATACGAGAAAATCACTCCTAACGAGATAGAGGACCTTCTCGGCAAACCACCATTCTATCGCGACATCTATCAGGGCAACAGCTACGCCGGAGTAGTGACCGGACTGGCATGGACAAGTGTGGGCGGCGAAATTCTCTTCATCGAGACATCGCTCAGCAAGGGAAAGGCTGGCAAGCTGACACTCACCGGCAACTTGGGTGATGTAATGAAGGAGTCGGCTGTCATAGCCCTCGAATATGTCAAGGCACACATCGACACACTCGGTGTCGACTATCGCATCTTTGACAACTGGAACATCCACATCCATGTACCCGAGGGAGCTACACCTAAGGACGGACCTTCTGCTGGCATCACCATCGCCACGTCAATAGCCTCGGCTCTCACCCAACGCAAGGTGCGCAAGAACACAGCCATGACCGGAGAGATAACACTCCGCGGCAAGGTATTGCCCGTAGGCGGTATCAAGGAGAAGATTCTCGCAGCCAAGCGTGCTGGCATCACCGATATCGTGATGTGCCGCGACAACCAAAAGGACATTGAGGAGATTCCAGAAATCTATCGCAAGGGTGTCAATTTCCACTACGTCGAGAACGTACAAGATGTATGGCAATTTGCTCTGACTGATGAGACAGTAGACAATCCAATTAGTTTTAAAATCGAAGAAAAACAGAAATGACATTTGAACTGCAACATACCGACCCATGTAGCGACGCACGCACTGGCATCATCACCACCGACCACGGACAGATAAAGACTCCAATCTTTATGCCCGTGGGCACTGTTGGTTCGGTGAAGGGAGTACACTTCCAGGAATTGCGTGAGCAGGTGAAGGCTCAGATCATCCTCGGCAACACCTATCACCTCTACCTGCGTCCCGGACTAGACACATTGCGCAAGGCTGGCGGACTGCATAAGTTCAACACATGGGACCGACCGATACTCACCGACTCGGGTGGATTCCAGGTGTTCTCGCTCACTGGCATACGCAAACTCCGCGAGGAGGGTTGCGAGTTTCGTTCGCACATCGACGGCTCCAAGCACATCTTCACACCAGAGAACGTCATGGACACCGAGCGTATCATTGGTGCCGACATCATGATGGCGTTCGACGAGTGTCCTCCAGGCGAAAGCGACTACGAATATGCCAAGAAGAGCCTTGGACTGACACAGCGCTGGCTCGACCGCTGCTTTAAGCGATTCAACGAAACAGAGCCTCTCTATGGTCACAAGCAGAGCCTCTTTCCTATCGTTCAGGGCTGCAAATATAAGGACTTACGCCGCGAGGCAGCCAAGTTTGTGGCTGACAAGGGGGCCGACGGCAACGCTATCGGTGGTCTTGCTGTGGGCGAACCGACTGAGGTTATGTACGAGATGATAGAAGTGGTCAACGAGATTCTGCCCAAGGACAAGCCCCGTTATCTCATGGGGGTCGGCACACCACAAAACATCCTCGAAGGAATAGAGCGAGGAGTGGACATGTTCGACTGCGTGATGCCAACACGTAACGGACGCAACGCCATGCTCTTCACCTACAACGGCACGATGAACATGCGCAACAAGAAGTGGGAGAACGACTTCTCGCCCATTGACCCTGACGGATGCGACGTCGACCGCATACACACTAAGGCCTACTTGCACCACCTCTTCAAGGCGCAAGAGCTTCTCGCTATGCAGATAGCAAGCATCCACAACCTCGCATTCTATCTGCGCCTCGTAACCGACGCACGCACTCATATTGAGCAAGGCGACTTCGTACAGTGGAAACGTAGCGTCATCGACAATCTCGGAAGAAGAATATAACGATGGAAAGAAAGAACATTAGGCGACTGCGCCACCTGCTGCACATAGTGCGTTGGTGGCGCGAGCATACAGAATGGCTGCGCAAGGCAGCGGCATGGACCGGCAAGAAGCTCAGTTTTCTGCGCTTTCTTGGCGTGCTCAATCCGCTGCGCTACATCAAAGTGCTCGACTGGTATATCATACGCAAGTTCATTGGCACATACATCTACTCCATTGCACTGATTATATCAATTTCCATCGTCTTCGACGTGAACGAGAACCTTGCTAAGTTCTCTCAATACCATGCACCACTCAAGGCTATCGTATTTGATTATTACGCCAACTTCGTGCCTTACTTCGCCAATCTGTTCAGTCCGCTGTTTGTATTCATCGCCGTGATTTTCTTCACGTCCAAGCTTGCATCCAACTCCGAGATTATCTCAATGCTTGCTGCCGGCGTGTCCTTCAAGCGACTCATGCGGCCTTACATGATTTCGTGCGTACTCATTTCTGCCCTCTCCTTCTATCTTTCATCATACGTCATTCCGCACGGAACGGTGGTTAGACAGAACTTCGAGACGATGTACAAGAACAAGAAGAAGAATACATCGGCAGACAACGTTATGCTGCAAGTAGACCGTGGAGTGATTGCCTACATACAGCACTACGACAATAATATGAAGAAGGGTTACGGATTCTCGCTCGACAAGTTTGAGAACAAGAAGCTCGTGAGCCACATGACTGCTATGGAGGCCCAATACGACACCATCAGCGACTCAAAGTATCACTGGACTATAAGCAACTGGAAGATACGTGAATTGCGCGGACTTAAGGAACATATCACAAGCGGCATGAAACGCGACACCGTGATACAGATGGAACCCACTGACCTCGTCTACTCAAAGGGACAACAAGAGACATTCACCAGTCCCGAACTTAAGGAGTATATCTCCAAGCAGATAAACAGAGGTAGTGGCAATGTGGTGCAATATCAGGTGGAATACCACAAGCGCATAGCCTCGTCGTTCGCCTCGTTCATCCTCACCACTATCGGTCTGTCGCTATCATCGCGCAAGCGCAAGGGCGGTATGGGAATGTATCTCGGCATCGGTTTGGCTCTGAGTTTCGGATACATTATGCTACAAACTGTATCCTCGACATTCGCCATCAACGCCAACACTCCACCAATGTTAGCAGCATGGATTCCAAACTTCATCTTTGCCATTGTAGCATACTTCTGTTATAAGAAAGCACCTAATTGACGCCTTAGCGTCAATTAGGAAACTCAAAACTCAATATTCAAAACTCGATAATGTATTTCGACGAAACACAACTCAACGATCACGTGCTTGACGCTCTCTATGATATGCGTTTTGACAAGTGCACGCCTATTCAGGAACAATGTATTCCGCCTATCCTTGAGGGTCGCGACCTTCTTGGTGTGGCTCAGACAGGCACTGGCAAGACTGCTGCCTATCTGCTCCCTATACTCTCCAAACTCGACGATGGAGGCTATCCTGCCAACGCCATCAACTGTGTCATTATGAGTCCGACACGCGAACTAGCACAGCAAATCGACCAGGCTATGCAGGGATTCGGCTACTATCTATCCGGAGTTAGCAGCGTAGCAGTATATGGCGGCAACGACGGCAACCGCTACGACCAAGAACTAAAGAGCTTCCAGATGGGTGCCGACGTGGTGATAGCCACTCCAGGACGCCTTATTAGCCACATATCACTCGGTTCTGCCGACCTCAGCAAGGTGTCGTTCTTCGTTCTCGACGAGGCCGACCGTATGCTCGACATGGGATTCTCCGAGGACATCAAGATGATAGCAAGCAAGTTGCCTAAGACATGTCAGACCATTATGTTCTCTGCCACTATGCCACAGAAGATTGAAGAACTAGCAAAGACTCTGCTCAAAAATCCTGTGGAAGTGAAGATTGCTGTGAGCAAACCAGCTGAGAAAATCAAGCAGAGTGCATACATCTGCTACGAAACTCAGAAGATAGGCATCATTAAGGATCTCTTCCGCAAGGGCGACCTCAATCGTGTCATCATCTTCTCTGGCAAGAAGCAGAAAGTGAAGGCTATCAACCGCACTCTCCAACAGATGAAAATCAATTCTGGCGAGATGCACTCCGACCTGGAGCAGGCTGAGCGCGACGAGATTCTCTATAAATTTAAGTCGGGTCAGATTGATGTGCTTGTTGCCACCGATATCGTTTCTCGTGGCATCGACATCGACGACATCGCCATGGTCATCAACTTTGACGTACCACACGACCCCGAAGACTATGTTCACCGCATCGGACGTACAGCACGCGCACAGCGCGACGGCATTGCCATCACATTCGTTGCCGAGGACGAGATATACAGTTTCAAGCAGATAGAGAAGTTTCTTGAACGCGAAGTAGAGAAGACTCCCCTACCCGAAGGCATGGGCGAAACTCCTGACTACAACGCACAGCCAAGCAAAGGACGTGGAAAGAATGGTCGTAGTCGCTCTAATAACAGCCGTGGTAGCCGTGGTGGTCGTGGTGGCAAGAAGAACGCTGAGATTCCTAAAAAGGAGGCTACACAAGAGATGCCTACCGACTCGCAGGAGCAGAAGCCTACACAGATTGAAGATGCGGCTCCCAAGCGCAAACGCAAGCCACGTCGCAAGCCTAACACTAGCGACAACACTACCGAAACAACAAACACCGAGGGGCAGCAGCGACAGGCTCGTCAGCAGAAGCAGAATGCTCAGAACGAGCAGAAACCGAACGAAACAAAGGCCAACAACGAGCGTAAACCGAATACAAGAAGACAGGGCGAACGCAAACCGAATGACGGTGAAAATGCAAGCAATGACAATAACAAGCCTACCAACCGTAACAAGCGTCGCAATAATAACAACCGCCGTCGCAACGATGGCAACAAGAAGATTGCAACAGCTGAACAAAAGAACGTTGTATCGGTTCCAGCAGTAAAGCAGACAAGCGCACTGACAAGAATATTGAAGAAACCGATTAACTGGCTGAAGTCATTAGGAAAGAAAAATGAAAATTAAAAAATCAAGACGATAATAATAATCGCAGAACAATAACTTTCGAAATTATTAAAATAGCTAACGGGTAATTGACAGCCACTAACGACTTTCTGATTTATTGTCGTTAAACACTGTCAATTACCCGTTTACTATTTTATTGATTTGCTATTCGTAAGAATGACTTCGGGACTTGCACCCGTTAGACAATGCTCGTGCCGAGCATACCAAAAAAAGGGACTCCTATGTGGAATCCCTCTTTCAGCGGTGCGTACGAGGAACGTACTATTACCGCTTATAACTATCTGGCTTAGAACCATTTGGATTTTCTGAAAATCATTCTCTGTACATTATCTGCACATTTTGATGATGACTATCTCTCAGTTATCTGGGTGCAAAGGTATAACAGAAAACCTAAACTGCCAAATAATCCTCAAAGTATTTTCACACAAGGGTTTATATTTAACATTCATAAAGATTTCACTTTAACGGAAAACGCATGG
>CAKPST010000059.1 GCA_934183355.1 uncultured Prevotella sp. | reverse complement strand
ATCGGCATACGCGCAGCCATTCTCAACTATCGTCAGCAGGAGGAAACACACATTATGGAAAACATTATCTATAATGAGCTTCGCAGTCGAGGATATAATGTGGATGTAGGATTGGTTGAACTTGGTGGCAAGGATGAGAACGGTAAGTTTGTCAGAAAACAGTTGGAGGTAGACTTTGTGGTGAACCGCCCTCCATACAGAGTGTATATCCAGTCGGCTTTTCACATGCCTACGCCAGAAAAGGAACAGCAAGAACGTCGCCCATTATTGTCAATCAATGACCACTTTCGTAAGATTGTCATTGTCGGTGATGATATTCACCGCAAGGAAGACGAACTCGGTGTGTTGACTGTCGGACTCTTGGATTTCTTGACAGATAAGAACTTGTTGGAGCAAGGATAAATTATCTAAGCACAGTCTGTTCGTTTCGCACGCCAAGAACGGCAATGGTTCAACCTCGATAGTCCGTAGGCCGTACGCCAAGGTTATGCGAAACGTAACGGCTAAAATAGGCTGGTGATGAGAATCCGAACATGTCGGAGATTTGCACAAAGGTGAGTGACTTGTCGCGCAACAGACGCGAGATATCGAGCACCGTGTAGCGGTTAATCCAAAAGTTAGCGGCATAGCCACTGACAGACTTCGACACTTCTGATAGATACTTTGACGTGACGCACAGCTTGTCGGCATACCATGTCACTTCCCGATGAGCGCGGTATTCACCACTTTCCAGAAGTGAAAGGAACCGGCTCATGAGTGTGGCATACTGTGTGGAAACGTCCTGCTCCTGATAGAGCGAGGCATGGAAATCAAAAAAGTCGATAATGAGCGACTGCACTTTGTTTATCAGCATGTCATGATAAAAGTGATGGCCAGTCTGGGCAATGCGCCTCTGCAAATTGTCGAAATTGCGGCGGCATTGCTCATATTGCTCCTCTGTTAAGTGCATGATTGGATTGAGAAACAGAGCCAACTGCCCTTTCATACCATAGTTGCATTGCGGAGTGCATATTTCTATGAATGGAGCAGCAATATAAATCATCGTTACACGGAAGTGGCTGTCCGTCTTGACCGACTGGACCAGTCGGCCTTGCCGCACAATCATCAGGTCGCCACGCTTCATCTCAAAATCCTTGCCGTTGAACATGATACGGCACGATCCGTCAAGACATAGCGCATGTCCAAGATAACCTTCATAAGCCTTTGTTCCTATTCCCGACAACGTGTCGGTTATGATAATATTCTGTTGCTGTTCCATTCCCACTTTCAGTTAGTCAATTCTACTTAATGTAACGGCAAATACGCGCTTTTATTGTGCTTTGTCGACAATTTTCGAACCGCCGAACACATCGCTCATCTCCATGGAAGAGAGTGCCTTGTCAATAGCCGCAACTTCATCTTGTGAAAAACAGATGTCGGCAGCCCCGATGTTCTCCTTCAATCGGCAAAGGCAACGTGTGCCGGGTATTGGCACAATCCAAGGTTTCTTGCTCATCATCCATGCCAATGATATTTGCGCAGGAGTGGCGTGCTTCTCCACGGCAAGTTGCTCGAGCATTTCAAACAGCCATTTGTTCTTCTCGAAACTGTCCTTTTTATACTGAGGCATTGCTGCACGATAGTCGGTCTGCGCGTCAAACTTCGACTCGGCATTGTAGCACTCCGAGAGCACGCCATTGGCAAGCGGCGAGAAAGCCACAAAACCAACGCCAAGTTCCTCGCACACAGGGAATATACTCTCATGCCAGCGTGCCATCATCGAATAGCGGTTCTGCACGGCGGTGACGGGGCATACTTTGTGCGCACGCCGCAGATAGTCCTCCGTCGCTTCCGATATGCCCCAATGCAGTATCTTGCCCTCCTTTATGAGTTGCGCCATCGTGTCTGCCACAACTTCGGGGGCTACGTTTCTGTCAATGCGGTGCTGGTAGTAAAGGTCTATATGGTCAGTTTGCAGTCGCCGCAGCGAACCTTCCACGGCTTCCTTTATCGCCTCAGGGCGAGAGTCGGTGATGAGCGGATGGTTGCCTGGCTGTTCCGGATGGTCGAACCGTATGCCAAACTTGGTGGCTATCACAACCCTGTCGCGATAGGGCTTTAGGGCCTCGCCCACCATCTCCTCGTTGAGATGCGGATCGTCAGGCGTGCCATACACCTCGGCTGTGTCGAAGAACATGTAGCCCATGTCCACGGCATCTGTCAACAGCGACATAAACTCATCTTTCTCGACGGGAGCGCCATAGGCATGGCTCAGTCCCATACATCCCAATCCCACGGCAGACACACGGAGTCCGCTCATGCCTAATGTCCTGAATTTCATGTCTACTTGTTCAGTTCATCGTTCATTTTCTTCTGCCATTCATCGTTGTTAGCGGCATCGGGCAGAGGACTGCTGCAGAAGCGGCGTGTCACCTCAATGTCGAACGGATAGAAACGCTTTTCCTTGTTGAGCGAGCGCATCTGCTTCATCTCGTCCGCAGTCAGGCGTATCTGCTTCACGGCGTTGATGTTCTCCTGAATGTAGCCGTGGTCTGTGGCACCGGGGATAACTGAATGTCCCTCCTGAATGTGCCAACGTATGATTACCTGTGCAGGGGTGCAGCCGTGAGCCTCGGCTATCTTCTTTATTACCGGGTCTTGAAACAACGCTCCGCGTGATGCCGCACCACCCAAGGGATACCAACATTCCACCATCATGCCGCACTTCTCGACCAAAGCCTTCTCCTCAAGACGCTGTGCATATGGGTGACATTCCATTTGCAGGATGGCGGGCTTTATCTCCGTGCTGTCAGTACACCAGCGGTAGATGTATTCCGCGCCCTTCACCTCGAAGTTGGAAAGTCCCAATGTATGCACCTTGTCAGCCTTGACGGCTGTCTCCAAGTTTTTCCATCCTGCCTTCACGTCGCCCACAGGCTGGTGGAGATACACCAAGTCAAGATAGTCAAGATGCATGCGCTGGAGCATCTTGTCGATGGCCGTAGGGTCGGCATATTCCGTTGGCCACAGTTTTGATGTGACCCATATCTCCTCGCGCTTTACACCGCTCTCCTTCATAAACTCGTCGACGGCCTCGCCCACTCCCTGCTCGTCCATGTAGGCGTGTGCCGTGTCTATGTGGCGGTAGCCCATGCGCAGGGCGGTGAGCACGGCATCCTTGCAAGTGGCGTTGTCGGGCACGTTGAATGTTCCTAAACCAAAACGTGGCATCCATGCGCCATTGTTGAGTTGTACATAGGGTTGTCCATTCACTTCTTTCTCTGTTGCGCTGATTGTTGTCGTAGCCATAAATATTGTCATGATAACAGATAAAATTCTTGATATTCTCATATACTTTGCTTTTTCGTTGGATAAGCACAGATTGCATTGTCGGCCATCGCCTCCCAAACGCAACCTGTACTTATGTGTAAATATGAAATGGTTATGAAAAAGTTATAGTTTCTCCTTCAGCTTCCTTGCCAGGCTCTTGTCGTTAGCCATGCCCTCGTAGGTAAAACCGTACATTCCGGCAAAGCGGCTCATGGTGTACTCGCCGTCGTCGAGCATCATCTTTGTAGGTGCGGCACCTTGATAGAGGAAGAAGAGTTTTTTGCCCTTGAATGAACCAGGCTCTATCGGTCCGTAGAAGCGTTCGAGCAGCACGCGCACCGATGCGCAGATGTTGTGCCAATACACGGGCGAACCCATCACCACGATGTCTGCATCCTTCATTTTCTTGTACACCTCGTCAAACTGGTCGCCGTCCAATGTCTGTCCGTACACGTTGATGCGGTAGTCGGTAAGCATTAGCGTCTCGTAGCTTTTGCCTTCAAGCAGCACCTTGGCGAGGGCGGCTGTGTTGCCGTCGCGGTTGGGACTGCCGTTGATGAAGAGAATCTTCTCTTGCCAGTCTGTCTGTTTTTCCATACTCTTGTTGTTTGCCTTGCATGACGCACCAGCCACAAGCATGAGCAGCATGGCGCAAAGGTTCAATATTCGTTTCATTGTCTCGTTGCTTTTATTACATAGTTTCCTTTTGTTTCGTTACTTCTTCCAATACCTTTCTCAAAGGTTCGGAAGATGTCTTTCCCAAGTTTATTTCCACGATGTTGAGTAACGCCGTAAGTTGCCACTTGGTGATGCCAAGATGCAAGCAGATACCCATGTGCCCTGCCGCCATCGGCTCCACATTGTCCACGCCGGCAAGAAACGAGACCGTGGCAAGTTCGCGCTCTTGGTAGGAAAGCAGCCCACGCTCGAATATGTCGGCGAAGAGATGCTCCTTCAAGAACAGGTCGATGATGGGCACGAATGCCCCATAGCCGCTTGTGGGGTGAGCGGAATTGATGCCAGAGAGCGTCTGGAGAATGGCTGCCCCACGGTCGTATTTGTTGCCAGCTTGTTTTGCAACCGTTGCTTCCTTACCCATCGTGTCGTTGATGCCTTGTGCCTTGCGGTTGTCGAGCACTTTCATAAAAGTCTGTATGGCACGCAGACTGCGCGGAAAGCCGCAATAGGCATAAGCCTGAATGAGAATTTCCTTAATCTCGTTCACGGTCATGCCAACCTCCAATCCCTCCGCAAGAGCCGAAGGCAGATGCTCCAAATCGCCCTTGCCCGTATAGGATGCGATGGAGACAATAGCTTGCTCGCGTGCGCTCAACGCCTGGTTGTCGTAAACGGATGTAGAGGCATTGACGGCTGTCGCATATTCCTCATCGGTCACGGGCTGCAACCATGTGGGCTTGTTGATGCTTGGGTTGCACGAGATGGCGATGTGGGCGAACCAACTGTCGGGCGCAGCCCCATGCCAATGTTCTATGCCAGGTGCAATCTCCACTATGTCGCCAGGGAAAAGGCGGCGCGCAGCCTTACCACGCTCTTGGTAATAGCCTATGCCGGCGGTGGCAATTAGGATTTGTCCTTCTGTGTGCGAGTGCCAACTGTTGCGGCAACCCGGTGCAAAGGTGACGTTTGCCATAGGCACGTTGAGTTTCTTTTCCTTGGTCACGGCCGACAGCCACACGTCACCTGTGAAGTTTGGATTAGGCGAGAGTTTTGAGCCTAACGGATATGGTTGCTTGAATGTCTCAATAGTCTGTGCCGCTGCATGGGCAGAAAACATAACTGCAACAGCCATAGTTAATATTTTACTCTTTATATCCATTTCGAAATGATATTTTAGAGTGATACTATACTATAAATTATTTTTAATAAGCCAATCGTTCAAAAGTCTGGCAAGCTGTTTGTTGTTCAAATCCTGCATCAGAAAATGAGTGTTGCCGCGAATGCCATGTTTAGGAAGTTCTATCAGAGTTGCCTTGCCACCATGTCGATTTATAACATCAACAAACCTTCGAGCCATTTGCAAACGCACACGCCAATTCTCATCGCCAAGGTTCTTGCTCGGCTCCTCAGGAATGTAGTCGCCAAAATAAAGGATGATAGGTATTTGTGTAAGCCTTTTGAAGCCTGTTGCAGACACGGGAATACCCGCACATCCACCTGTCAAACCTTCGATTATTTCTGGCACCTCACCATCTGGAAATACAAAGCCACCAGGTTCGTATGCCGCAATCGCCTTCACATTCTCGTCTTGTATGGCTGCTTCCCATCCTGGAAAGCCTCCTGCAGAATGGGTAACAAGCACACATCCACCAATCTTGTCAGCAAGAGCCTTAATGGCAGGCACATCTTGACGATGATTGCTGAGGTCGGGAGTCATCTCACGAAAAAACTGCGACACACTTGCCGAATCTTTCGGAAACTGCACCCCTTCATTCCAATTAGGATAGATGCCCATACGCCAAATATCGAACCAAAACATCTCGTCTGCCAGAGGCTTAACCTCTGTCGTGGCTGAAGTTCTGCCAGCCCTGCCCCTGCCAGGCAAGTCCATCACGTAGCTGCTCCACCTCTGGCGAAGCATCAAAGTAGAGAAGCCATCCCTGCCATCTGGGGTCATCTCCCAACATACACCCGAGCCACCATAACCATGCACATAGACAAGTGGCGTGCGGTGGGCATTGGCTGGTATCTGATAATCAACAAAACCATGGTCTACACGGCTGCTTTGCCCTGTTTCCACCTGCGTTGCCCAACCCACGAACTTGCTGTTGTCGTAAACGCCTTCATGCTGAATAATAGAACCGCCTACAGGAAAATGACCTTGTCTCTCAATAACAAGATTTTGTGCGATTACATTCAGAGCGCAATTAGCAAGAATTGATATCATTGAAATTATTTTCTTCATCTTTATTCGCCTATTGTTTTTGTGAATACGAGTGACGACAGTTGCCACCTGCCTTCGGAAACAACATACACCTCAGTAACTATGAAAGGAAAGCGTACTGCTTGACCGCCAACTACAGAGTTAAGGTGAATCCGACTATAAACTGTAGCAATACCAGAGGCAAAATACACTTCCTGCGAGTGGATTTCAGCCTTCTTATACCATATTCCACCTTCTTTTATTGTTCGCAGTTCGGCTTCTTTGCCCCAATATCCACCCATGTGCACAAATTGAGCTGACTTGTGGAACAGTTTTTCCAATTGTTCAACGTTCTTTTCTGCCATCCATGCCCACTTTTGGTTTGAAAGGTCAATAATGGTTTGCTGCTCTGGTGTGAACTTTGCAGATTCTTGACTCCACACTCCACTACAAAAGGTGAAGAGTAATAACAGCATTAACAATAATTTCTTCATATTGCGTCTTGGTTTTATTTCAGTTTATCTCCAAAAAACGTTGTCAATTTCGTTACCACTTGCTCCACATATTCCGGAACATAATACGTCTTGATGTGCGTCGCACCAGGAATGAGATACAATTCCTTGTTTTCCGTCCCTGTCGCCTTGGCGTAGCATTGCTCTGTCATATAGAACGTGTCGGCGATGCTGCCAGCCATCATCAGCAAAGGCTGGTTGATGAGATACATACCATCGCTTGCGTCAAACGCCATCAAATCTACAAGACTACTTTTCGTGTAACGGAAGGTAGAGTTAGGATGTGCATAAGTATGGAGATAATAAGTGTAGCCTTCCTGATATAGGTCAAACGGCAATTTGGCTGCCTGTTCGGGCGTAACGCCGCTCATGTCGCCCACGTATTCTGGAGCTTCACCATTAGCCTCTTTCTGTCGTGCGGCACAGGCATCGGCAAGACGTTTCTGTACTTGGTTTATCTGTGAGTCGAGAAAACCATTGCGACGCACCAGTCCCGTATTGAACATGCTCAATGTAGCCACCGCCTTAAAACGCTTGTCGGTTTGGGCGGCTTTCAGCGTATAGCCTCCGCCTCCACAGATACCAAGAATACCTATACGGTTGGCATCAACACCTGGATATTGCGCCAGAATGTCGGCGGCACGATGGATGTCCTCTATGCGGTTGGCAGGCTTGTCAGTGTTGCGCGGCTCGCCCTCGCTATCGCCTTGATAGGCAGCATCGAAAACCAAACAGATATAGCCGTTTTCTGCCATACGCTGGCTGTAAAGTCCTGCCACTTGTTCCTTTACCCCTCCGTTGGGATGAGCCACGACAAGGGCCGGGTATTTCTTCGCCTCGTCATAGTCGGCAGGGGTATATACGTTTGCCGCAATTTTCAGTCCGTTCAATCTGTAATAGATGCGGTGAATGTTCACCTTGCCCACTTCATTATTCGCGAGGGCTCCGTCGTACACCAAACCGAAAGGATTGCTGTTCGGACTTTTTATCGTACTGAAATCTGTTTCCGTAAAAGGTTCGGTCTTAACTGTTTCAATCTTTTTCTTTGCCTCAGCCGTGCCACACAACAACAGAAGGCACACGACCATTGTAAAAACTTTGCTCATCCTCATAATCGTTGCATTTTTTATTTGTTGCTCACTTTATATCTCAACGCGACCACTCCGTTGTCTTTCTGTTGCACAGACAAAAGACTCAAGCTCAGCTGTCCGACAAGGGCATCCACCGTATTGTCGAAGATTGAGACAGAACTCTTGTTGCAGTCAAGTCCGGGATACACCACCAGACTGAGTTTGTCTATCACTCCCTTGTTCAGCATCGCCCCATTGAGCAAGCCGCCTCCCTGCAAGGATATCGACCTGATGCCAAATTGCTTGTTGAGGGTTTCAAGCACATCGCCAAGTTCCATGATGTTCTCCACCACGACATAAGCGATGCCCATCTTGCGCAGATGCGTCAAGTAGCGTGGTGTGGCGGAATACATGTCGAGCACAACGACGATGTCGCATCCCCTAAGTTGCGAGGCGGTATAGACGATGTCGGCTTCGGGGTCAAACGAGATGAACAAACGCTCCGATTTGCGCTCGCTTATGTACACGCTGGGGGCTCCTACTAGCGTGTCTTTCTCCGAGTCCTTTTCTCCCGTTGGGAAAATGCTGGTCTTGTCGGGGAAAATGTCACACACCGTGTTCTTTCCGAAAGTCCACGCATCGGTATGAAGCGTTTGGCCGATGTCGGAATAAACCTTCATCAAGTCAGCCTTCGCTACATCTCCAGCAGGGGCAGTCCAACGCTCCACTTGTATGTGTCCGTCAACAGACGCCATAATATGACAGATAACTTTTGGTTTCATAAGCGATATTCTCTTTTCTATTTTATCATGTTTATCGTCTTCAGCCACGACTCTACGCCATTTGTGTTGCTGCCACTTGTGCCGTATCCCGTCAGGTGGCTGGCTGTGGATGTCAGACTGCTGAGTTTCTGTAGCGTGGCATCACGACCGGTTGAGGCATATGTACAGAATGGGATTATTGTCTTTCCCTTGAAGTCGTAAGTCTCGCAGAATGTAGACATAATCATCGGGGCCGTCTGCCACCACACGGGGCAACCCAAGAACACATAGTCGTATTCTGAGAAGTCGGCGTCAGTCTCCTTCAGCGCCGGTCGTGCGTCGGTGTCGAGTTCGTTGCGGGCCACGGTGTAGGCAAGCTCGTTGTAATCGGTCGTGTATGGAGTGGCTGGCTGTATTTCGTACAGCGTGCCACCAGTAAGTTGGGCAATGCGGTTTGCCACGGCACGCGTGTTGCCTCCCCACGAGAAGTAAGCCACAAGAATCTTGCTGCCGTCGGCAGGAGTCTCTGGGTTGGCCACAGTCTCCTTGTTGTCGTTGTTGTCATCATCATCGCTCGAACAAGCTGAAAAAGTAAAAGCTGCAAAGCCAATGGCAAATACAGCGAGTAGGGAGAAGATGAAATTCTTTTTCATAAGCTACAATCTATATTTTCGTTATTTTTTGATGTATTTCTTTCCGTTTTGTATCACGATGCCTTTGCCGTCGGAAGCCATTCCGTTGACAGAGTAAGCCTTGCCAGACGATGTGGCGTTTATGCCCACTTGCCTTATGGCTGTCGCCCCTCCTTCATCTGATGGGAAGAAGTAAGGCAAGGCGTTATAGACATATTCCACAATAGGACGGAACTCATGCCGTGCGCCGTCTTTCTCATGGAAAGTCATGCGGTTGAGACCGAACACATCGGCAATCCCCGACATAGCCCGTACTTGGAGTAGAATCTCGCTGTAAGCAGAATCGCTCGTGCCACTTGCCGCCCAAATGTAAAAATCGTTGGCATAAGGCGACTGCCGCACGATGTTTGCCAGATAATCGGCAGTGCGCTGTGGCTGGTTCATGCCGGCAAATGCGCCGAGCGACCAGCAATCGCCGCTCATAGGCATATAATACTTGAAAGCGTTGAACGTCTCTGCCAAGGCATACCATGTCGTTACGCCTCCCATAGAGAAACCGCCTATGGCACGGTGTGAGCGTGAAGCCTCGATGCTCTCGCGGTCGGGCGAGGCAAGGTAGGTACGATAGCGTGTTTCGACAATGGGGATAAGATCGTTTACAAGTTCCGTGGGCAACGCTCGGCAATAAGGGTCGGCATCCACATAGTTGGCCGTCGGCTGTCCATAGTTGTAGCTTGGCGACACAACGATGGTGGGGGCGCAGTCGCCATTCTCCATCATGTGGTCGAGCACCTTGCGCTGCAAGCCGTCCTCTGCCTCAAAGGTGGTGGAAGCCTTTCCGTAGTGTCCGTGGACGAGATAAATGACATTATAACGCTGCGCTGTGTTCTCGTCGTAGCCGTATGGCAGATAGACGTATGCGGTGTTGGTGCGTGTCGCACCTGTCCCCTCGGCATAGTCATGTGTATCGTAGTCGATACGCTCCACACGCCCACGGTGCATTGCTTCGGTTGCATAGTCAGACGGATAGGTCTTTGTCTTGCTGATTAACGCAGCAGCAGACGTGCCGCTTCCGTTGTTGTCGGAGAGTGGTGCGTCGTTGCCGGTGCAAGCCATGGAAGAGATGAGTCCTGCCGCAAGAAGCGACAATATAAATACACGTCTCATAGGCTTATGCTTTTTATTTCTCTAAAACAATCTTCTTACCGCCTTGAATATAAATGCCCTTTGGAGCGGTTTCTATATTACTTATTTTCATTCCGCTGATGCCGTAAGTCGCATTGTTGGTGGTAGGCTGCTGAACTAGGCTCACCTTTTCTATCCCAGATACGATGTCGCTGATTCCGATACGGTCAAGCCAACTACTCACCACTTGTGCATAGCTGCTCTGCGAACCGCGAGTGCCCAAGCCGTCAAGATGCTCCGAATCGGGAGTGGCGTTGATGATGTCGTTGAGCGTCTCGTAGGCTGCCGTGGCGTATGTGCAGAACGGAATGATGGTCTTGCCCGAGAAGTGGTAGTCCTTGCATTCAAGGAAAGAATGTATAATCATGGGAGCGTCAAACCACCATACGGGACAGCCAACAAAGATGATGTCGTAGTCGTTGAGCGTAGAGAGCGTATCCTTCAATGCCGGACGTGCATTCTCCTCTTTTTCTTTATTAGAGATTTGGTAAGCCAACTCCTGATAGTCATCCGTATAAGGCACAAGAGGCTCGATGCGGTAGATGTCGGCATTGGTCTGCCGCTGAATCTCCTCAGCAAGGTTTTTTGTGCTGCCGCTCCACGAGAAATAAGTCACAAGCATACGCTTGCCATTCTGTGCTTGCATGCCCAAGAACATAGTCAAGAGCAATGCCATGAGTAAAATTTTCTTCATTGTCATATTCTTGATTTAAAATTCCGCTGCAAAGTTACGGAGAATCAAGAATAGAGACTTTACGATAAATTCGGGTTGTATTGCACAAAATTCATATAGACACAGTATTGGACACACAACGAGAATTTATGATACGAATATCATTAAATTTGATGACCAAATCCTCTCTTCTTTGAACTTGTTTCCAAGCCTTTTTTTTGTGTGCCATCCCAATTAGTAAGTTGGTCGGCACAACCATTAGAGCCTCCGAGTGAAACATATGTGTCTGCACTGCACGACATGTGGTCAACAAAAGCGAGAAAGTTGTCAATGGCTTTGTCTGTGAATTGAACTTCATTCGTAGCGAATAGCTTTGTCCAACTGGTGACACATTCCTGCTTGAAGTCTGTAAAACCTTTCCACGACATACCAGATAAGAACCTTTTTGCTGCCGATTCTATACAGCAATGGTTCGTTAAAATTTGAGATAACGGCTAAGCGGCTTTACGCTGCCAGCCAAAGAGTTCTTTGATAGTATGA
>CAKPST010000058.1 GCA_934183355.1 uncultured Prevotella sp. | reverse complement strand
CGGCTGCTCACCACAAAGCCGTGCCGGTTGGCACAGGCGTACATTCTTTTTATTGTTGTTGACCCGTTGTTGACGTTGTCGTCTTACACCACCTCACCGTTGTACTTCACCCCCAAAAAGTATTAACGAGTAATTATAGAGTATGATTTACTTCAAGTGCAGTGTATGTCCCATACGGTCGCGCTTTGTCATAAGATAGCGCTCATTATACTTGTTTGGTACAACCTCGATAGGCACATTCTCCACGATTTCGAGTCCATAAGCCTCAAGACCCACACGCTTGGTCGGGTTGTTGGTCAGCAGACGCATTTTGTGTACACCCAGATGACGGAGCATCTGTGCACCGCAACCATAGTCGCGCTCGTCGGGCTTAAATCCAAGATGAGTATTGGCATCAACAGTGTCGTAGCCCTCTTCCTGCAACTTATAAGCCTCTATCTTGTTCATGAGTCCAATGCCGCGTCCTTCCTGCTGCATGTATACGAGCACACCCTTGCCTTCCTTCTCAATCATCTCCATCGCCTTGTGCAACTGCTGACCGCAATCGCAACGCTTAGATCCGAGAATATCGCCAGTCGCACACGATGAATGTACACGCACGAGCACTGGTTCGTCTTCGCGCCACTCACCCTTCACGAGTGCCATGTGCTCCAGTCCGTTGCTCTGCTGACGGAACGGGATAAGACGGAAGTGTCCCCACTCTGTCGGCATCTCAACCTCCTCGCCCACTTCGATAATCGACTCCTTCTTGAGGCGATAAGCAATAAGGTCCTTGATAGTGATGATACGCAATCCCCACTCCACAGCCATCTTCTGCAAATCGGGCATGCGAGCCATTGTGCCATCCTCGTTCATAATCTCCATCAAGGCTCCGGCAGGATAGAGTCCGGCAAGACGACAGAGGTCTACGGCAGCCTCAGTGTGTCCGCAGCGGCGCAGCACACCATTGTCCTGTGCATAGAGAGGGTTGATATGTCCCGGACGACCGAATGTCTGCGGAGTCGACTTCGGGTCGGCGAGAGCCTGTATTGTAGCAGCACGGTCGTGTGTAGACACGCCAGTGGAGCATCCTTCGAGTTTGTCTACTGTCACGGTGAACGGCGTGCCGAGCATCGACGTGTTGTCACTCACCTGGTGGGGCAGGTCAAGTTCCTCACATCTTGAGAGCGTTATGGGCGCACAGAGCACGCCACGTGCGTTCTTGAGCATGAAATTCACTTTTTCCGGAGTGATTTTCTCGGCAGCGATGATGAGGTCGCCCTCGTTCTCGCGGTCCTCATCGTCAACAACGATTACGAACTTACCGTCCTTGAAATCCTTCAGAGCATCTTCGATGCTACTAAGCTTGAACTCTTCCATTTTATTATGATGTTAGTTGTTAAATGTTTTATATTATAATAATGTGTGAGGCTACAGTCCTTTTATCACATCTATCGTTTAGCCATCACAGCCTTTATTCTATCTGTTATGATTTCGTTCTCTGCCTTCACCGTGCGTAGGTCGCGCCACAGACGCAGTCTGAATCGCCACATGCGCAAGTAGAGCAACACTCCAACCGGAATCAGCACTGCCGACAACACATTGAGCCAACGACGCTCAAATGGTCGGGTATGTGCCTTCACCGACATCATCGGATAGGCACTGAGATGATTGACAATGGTGCGGTCGCGTGAGTTGCTGAGGTCTTCTATCACAGCCTCCAGCTCCTCATTGACACGCTCTATCACATGGTCGGGCTCATACTTGAAGAACACCTTCACCCAGTTGGGCGCATGTCGCAGACGATGTGACAGCGAGTATTGCTCTATGTCGGCAGTTATTGCGTTCAATCGTTCCAAGTCGGCAGCATAGTCAGGGTCGTTTATCACCACCTCCTTGCGGTAGATGGGTCGTTTGACACGCAGTCCGAGCAGACGTCTGAATATATCGGCATAAAGGTCCATATTGAACACCACCGAGTCGTTTGTAGCCTTATATGTGAAGAATACAGCCATTGGTATGAGCACAGCCGGGGCAAGACCCTTACCAAACCATATAGTCCACATACCTCCACGAGCCATACGATAGCCCGAGTTGTCGAGAATATAATACACAATAAACACGAGCACTGAAATCAGCACCGGCAGACCCAATCCGCCCTTACGTATGATGGCACCAAGTGGAGCGCCTATAAAGAAGAATATCAGACACGTCAGTGCCAGCGTAATCTTAGCCACCCACTCTATCTTATGCTGTCGTATTAGTCGGTCGCCGTCGCCAGTCACCATCGACTTAAAGTCGAGATCGCTCACACGCGCCTGCACCTTTTGCTGCGCATAGTTCACAGCCGAGCGTTTGGCGTCGGGTGTAAGCCGTGCAAATGCCGAGTCTACATTATACGCGATAGTAGTCGCAAGTTTCAACGAGCGCAGTGAGTCGGCTTTCGACACACGCGGCAATGCATAAGCCATGCGCTTGTCGGCTACATAATACGAGCGTCCAATGCTGTCATACTGTGCCGATATGGAGTCCATATCGCGAGCAATCTTGTCAAATCCCTTGCCACGAGCATCATTCGACATCGACGATGCGTCGTTGATATTGAAGTCGCCGTCGTAGTCGAGCACTATGCGTTTGGCTATGAACGACTCTCGTCTGTATGGCACAGCGGCGCTACCCGCCATCTCCTGTGCCTTCATATTCTCAAACCACTCTCCACTCCACAGCGTCAGCAGCAAGTGTTTCTTCTCGGCAGTTGCCTGTAGCATGCCCGAATCGGCAAGTATTATCGCCTGATCTTCGTACGAACCCGTCATTCGATAAATCATGATGCCATATAGCTTGCCCGTGTTCATGTCTTTCTTCTGCACATAGAGGTTGGAGTTTGGTATTCCGTCATAGAATATTCCCTCTGGTATCTCCAGCTCCGGACTCTTCTGCTTCATCGACATCAGCATCAGTCCCAACTTGCGGTTGGCATTAGGTCCGATGGTGTTTTGGAAATATATTGACACAAAACTTATTGCCACGGTTATGACAATGAGCGAACGGAACGCCTGCATCAGCGATATTCCGGCTGCCTTGATAGCTGTCAGCTCCGAGCTTTCGCCCATATTTCCAAATGTGATGAGCGACGATAGCAGGATGGCAAGCGGCAGCGCCTGCGGCACAAGCATCAATCCCATGTGCCAGAAGAATTCGGCTAGCACATCCATCGACAGTCCCTTGCCAATGAGTTCGTCGATATAACGCCACAAAAACTGCATCATCAGCACAAACTGGCAGATGAAGAAGGTGCCCACAAAGAGCAAGCCGAACTGTTTGGCGATGAATATATCTAATTTTTTGATTCGAAACATACTTTTTCTATTTTCCCCTTACACCTTATATATAATATAGGCATACAGGATATGTGTCTGCAAAATTAGCATAAAAATTTCACAAACTCCTACATTTTATGATTTTTGTGGCACCACTACCTATTTGTTGTCTATCGTCTACACACCGCTGCTCATTCTCAGTCTGTCGAAGTTGTGCTGCCATGTGCTATACAACCACTCTTTGTCGTCCTCTGGTGTGAAGTCGGTGATGTGCAGCGTTATGCCGCCCGATATATCTATGCGGTCCATTCTTATCTCCACATACGTGTCATCTGGGTCGTCGTCCCATCTCCACCTTATACATTTATAGCGGTCGAGAACAAGCACAGTGGCACTGCGCGTTTCATGATGGCGCCACTCGTCGCCCCACGACAGGGTCAATGTGTCGCCCTCCAATTCCACTCGGTCGGCTATCCAGCATGCCAGTCCGGGTGCCGTGCCGATGAGTTTCCACACAATATTTCGCGATGTGGACATCAAGGGGTGCTCGATTTCTAATTTTATTGTCTTCATCCCAATGCCTTTAGTTTTTTCAATATTAGGTATAAAAAACGCTCAATTAGGCCTCAACATGGTGTAAAAGTGCCTTTTCACATGCAAAATTACATTTTTTTGCCTATAAAGTGAAAAAAAACTTGGAAAAGTTTTGGAGGTTAACAAAAAAGTGCTACCTTTGCACCCGCAATCAAGAACGATGCAACACGATGGCGGGATAGCTCAGCTGGTTAGAGCGCATGATTCATAATCATGAGGTCCCCAGTTCAATCCTGGGTCCCGCTACTTACGAAAAGCCAGAAAGAATCACTTCTTTCTGGCTTTTTTCGTATATGTCTTGCACAATTACAAATTTTTCTCTAACTTTGACAACCTAACGCCAACCTATATAACCAATCGCACCAACCTATGACGATAAAGTTCTATTTAAGCTATACTGCCGCATACGACGATGAGATACTACTACACATTGTCATCAATGACGACACAAAGCGAAAAATATCACCCCTCGCAATGACAACATTCGACGGACAGACATGGACATGCCACGTGAACAACGTGAACCCAAAGTCCTATCCGCACATCGACTATTTCTTCACTGTCAGCAACGCAAGGCAAGAGAAGAAACGCGAATGGAACGTCATAAAACACCGAATCGATATCGACAAGACACATGCATCTACTATACACGTATATAATATATGGCATGACAAGCCACTACAACCCCAACTCTACTCAGCGGCATACACCGAATGTCCTGCACGACAGAGACACTCTGCATGCCAACACCACCCCTACGAACGCATAATGCGCATTGTGGCTCGCGCTCCGCAGATTGAGGACGACGAGTCGCTTGCCTTGGCGCTCAACAACAACACCGACATCTGGGACACGGCTAACGTCGTCAACATGACCTTGCACAACACGTGCGAATGGACTGCCGACATCAATGCCGACGACATCGACGACTATACATTCTGCCGATTTGCCATCAATCATGCCGACGGCTCTCGCACATGGGAGAACATGCCCCACCGAAAGATACTCCCCATAGACAACAAACCAGGAGAATTGATAGTCTACGAGGTCGGCGAAGCCGACTTCGGCCGCCGTCCAAGACCACTCTCCACCATACTCACAACTATGAAGAAGCTGCGCTCAGAGACAAGTTGCGGCATCGGCGACTTCGGCGACCTCGCCAATCTCATACAGCAGACTGCACTGTCGGCAACGGCAGACGTCATAACCATAAGCCCCATCAACGACACCACCTCTACACACACTGCTGCCGACGCCACCCCCTACTCTGCCATCAGTGCCTTTGCCCTGCACCCCATACATGCCGACCTGCGCAATCTGCCACAATCCGAAGACCCCAAGCAGCGCGAACATGCCGAGCAGGTGCGCATCAGCCTCAACACTGACCCCGAGCCCGACTACCAAGCCACGTTCAACGCCAAGATACAGCGGCTGCACCAAGCCTTCGACATCGACGGCGACCAGGTGATGCACTCGTCCGTATACAGGCGGTTTCTCGCTACCAACGAGCATTGGCTCGTGCCCTACGCACAATACAGCTATCTGCGCGATGCCTACAACATCTCCGACTTCAGACAGTGGCCCAATCACAACGAATGGATAGAGGCTGAGCGCGGACAATTAGCCAGCCCACGCACCAAGGCATACAAGAAGCTCGCATTCTACTACTATGTGCAGTTTGTGCTACATCAGCAGCTATGCGCTGCCCACCAACTGGCACGCCAACTCGGCATAGTGCTCAAGGGCGACCTCACTGCCAACATCAACCCCAATGGATGTGACGTGTGGCAAATGGGCAACCTGACCGACTCGGACGAATGGTGGGAACGCCGTCTATCCACAATGGAGCACTATTTCGACGCTTGTCTGCTCACCGAAAGCACAAGAAGACGCCGACGCATAGTGGAGAGCACTCGCATGCTCATCGAATAGGCACTACTCCTATCCCCAAAAACGAATCTCATAAAACAAACTTATAATAAACGTATGAACAAAAAAATCTTATCACTCACCACGCTGCTTGCGCTTGGCTCTCTATCGGTTGCCGCACAAGGACAGCAGAAGATGTCCTACTGGTTTGACAGCCCGACATCACTCAATGGAAGAACCATCTGGTATGGTGGACATCCTGAGAGATTCTCTAAAGCCAACAAGCCCATCTCTGCTGGTGACACAGCCAATAATCCCGACCAGGAATGGGAGTCTAAGTCGCTGCCTATAGGCAACGGCTCTATAGGTGCCAACATCTTGGGTTCGGTGGAGGCTGAGCGCATCACCTTCAACGAGAAGACACTGTGGCGCGGTGGTCCTAACACTGCCGGCGGAGCCGACTACTACTGGAACGTCAACAAGCAGTCGGCATCTGTAATGAACGAGATTCGCGAAGCATTCGCTGCCAACGACTGGAACAAGGCGGCACAACTTACGTGCAAAAACTTCAACAGCGAGGTGCCATACGGCGCTGCCGACGAGAAACCTTTCCGCTTCGGTAACTTCACCACAGCCGGCGAATTCTACATCGAGACCGGACTCAGCGCCATCGGCATGACCGACTATCGCCGCGAACTATCGCTCGACTCGGCTCTTGCCGTTGTAACATTCAAGAAGGACGGCGTGCAATATCGCCGCGAATACTTCATCAGCTACCCAGCCAACGTCATGGCTGTGCGCTACAAGGCTTCAAAACCGGGCATGCAAAACCTCACCTTCTCATACGCTCCCAACCCCGTGTCTGAGGGTACAATGAAGGCCGACGGCGACAACGCTCTGCTATGGGACGCTCGCCTCGACAATAACAACATGCAGTATGCCATCCGCATCAAGGCCATCAACCGCGGTGGCACGCTGACCAATACCGACGGACGCATCTGCATCAAGGGTGCCGACGAAGTGGTGTTCCTCATCACTGCCGACACCGACTATAAGGAGAACTTCGACCCCGACTTCAAGGACCCTAAGACTTACGTTGGTGTCAACCCATTGGCTACTACTGCCGAATGGCTCAACAAGGCTACTGCCGAGGGCTACGACCGTCTGCTCAAGCAGCACTACGACGACTACTCAGCACTCTTCCGCCGTGTGCAGTTCACATTGGGCGACAATGCTCAATACGTCGACAAGCCTATCAGCCAGCGTCTTGCCGACTATCGTCAGGGCAAACCCGACCAGTATCTCGAACAGCTCTACTATCAGTTTGGACGCTATCTGCTCATTTCGTCGTCAAGACCAGGCAATCTGCCTGCCAACCTTCAGGGCGTATGGCACAACAACGTGGACGGACCGTGGCGTGTAGACTATCACAACAACATCAACCTTCAGATGAACTACTGGCCGGCTTGTGCCACCAACCTTGAGGAGTGCAATCTGCCTCTCTTCAACTTCATCAAGGGTCTTGTCAAGCCGGGAGAGATTACTGCACGCTCCTACTTCGGCACACGCGGATGGACAACATCCATTTCGGGCAACCCATTCGGATTCACCACTCCGCTGTCGAGCGAAGACATGTCGTGGAACTTCTCGCCATTTGCCGGACCATGGCTCGCCACTCATCTGTGGGACTACTACGACTATACACGCGACCGCAAGTGGCTCGCCGGCGACGCCTACGACATCATCAAGGGTAGTGCCGACTTCGCTGCCGACTATCTGTGGCACCGACCTGACGGCATCTACACCGCAGCCCCATCTACATCGCCCGAACACGGACCTATCGACGAGGGCGCAACATTCGCCCATGCCGTGATACGCGAGATTCTGATTGATGCCATCGAGGCAAGCAAGACACTCGGATGCGACGCCAAAGACCGCCGTGTATGGGAGGATGCGCTCAAGCATCTCGCTCCATACAAGACAGGCCGCTATGGACAGCTCATGGAATGGTCGCGTGACATCGACGACCCTAAGGACGAGCACCGCCACGTCAACCACCTCTTCGGTCTGCATCCAGGCCACACCATCTCGCCCGTCACCACTCCCGAGCTTGCCAAGGCAGCCCGCATCGTTCTCGAACACCGCGGCGACGGAGCTACTGGATGGTCGATGGGATGGAAACTCAACCAGTGGGCACGTCTGCACGACGGCAACCACGCCTACAAACTCTACGGCAACCTGCTGAAGAACGGCACCCTCGACAACCTCTGGGACACTCACGCCCCATTCCAGATTGACGGCAACTTCGGTGGCACAGCCGGTGTCACAGAGATGCTCATGCAGAGCCACATGGGATTCATCCATCTGCTGCCCGCCCTGCCCGACGCATGGAAGCAAGGTTCCATCACCGGACTCAAGGCTAAGGGCAACTTCACCGTCGACATCCTCTGGAACGACGGCAAGCTCACCAAGGCCACCATCCTCTCTGGCTCTGGCGGCACATGCACCTTGCGCTACGGCGACAAGACACGCACACTGAAGACACAGAAAGGCAAAACATACGAAGTGAAATTCTAATCATAAACCCAACAACAGGAGTGTATGGCACAGCTGCTATACACTCCTGTTGTTTTTTTCATCAAAAGAACAATCATACCAACCCATACATCAACTTTTTTTAGTAACTTTACGACAAAATAATAAAGAAAGGCAAGATTATGGCACTCAAACTATATCCAATAGGCATACAGACGTTCGAAAGAATACGCAAGGAAGACCGTTTGTATATAGACAAGACAGAATATGTCTATCGAATGACACACAACAACTATACGTATGTGTTTCTGGGTCGTCCGCGCCGTTTCGGAAAGTCGTTGCTCGTATCTACACTCGAAAGCTATTTTGAGGGAAAGAAGAATCTGTTTGAGGGACTGGCTATCGAAAACATGGAGAAAGAATGGACGGAATATCCCGTGTTACACTTCGACTTGTCGGGCGGTAAATATAAGGACGAGGAGCAACTGCTCCGCTATATCAACTCTCTGCTTGAAGAAAACGAAAGAAAATTCAACATAAGCAACGATGCCATTGACACCAACATAAGACTGGAGTATCTCATTCAGAAAGTATTCGAGACAACCGGAAAGCAAGTTGTAGTGCTCATCGACGAATACGACGCGCCACTGCTCGACGTTGCACATCAAGACGAGAAACTTGCCAATCTGCGCTACATAATGCGCAACTTCTATAGTCCGCTGAAAAAGAACGAATCCATGCTACGCTTCGTATTCATGACGGGCATCACTAAATTCTCGCAACTGAGCATTTTCAGCGAACTCAACAACATCACCGATATCAGTATGCGCGAAGAATATGCTGGCATCTGCGGCATAACGAAGGAGGAACTTACTACTCAAATGTCAGCAGACATCGACATGCTCGCCGAAAAGCTGCAACTATCCCACGAAGCGACAATACAGAAACTCAAGGATAATTACGACGGCTATCACTTCGCATGGCCATCGCCAGACGTATTCAATCCATACAGTCTGCTTAATTGTCTCTCCGAAGGCAAGCTGAAAGCCTATTGGTTTGGGTCTGGCACCCCTACATTCTTAATAGAAATGATGCGCAAATTTGGTACCGTACCGTCAAAGATAGCCAGAATACAGGCAAAGGAGTCTTCTTTTGACGCCCCAACAGAGAAAATGACAAGCATCATTCCTCTACTCTATCAGAGTGGCTATGTGACAATAAAAGACCACGACCCTAACCTCGAACTCTACACTCTCGACATACCCAACAAGGAAATACGAGTGGGACTCTATGACAGTCTGCTGCCAAACTATATGGAGTCGGACACTGACGAGGGTCGTGTGACTATCGCCCACATGTCAGCATTCATCAACAATGGCGATATAGACGGAGCATTAGAGCTACTCAAGACCTTTCTTGAGACTGTGCCCTACTGCGACAACACTCTCTACGAAGGACACTACCAACAGATGCTCTATCTTGTATTCGCCCTGCTCACCGACTACAATATCCTTGTGGAACAGCGCACGTCAAAAGGACGCACAGACATCACACTTGAAACACAGACACACATATATATTATAGAGCTGAAGTTTGACAAGACTGCCCAAGAAGCATTGGATCAAATCAACAAAAACCGCTATGCAGAAGCATTTGCATTAAAGGGCAAGAATATAGTGAAAGTGGGAATAGCATTCAGCGTGAAGGAGGAGAGAAACATCACAGAATGGCTAAAGGAATAGTATATAATAGTTTTTTAATTTTCTACTGCAATCTGCAATTATTGGCAAAATATCGACATAAGACGCTGATGCTCACTGAGTTGCAAGATTGCAGTAGACCTTGCAGTAGGAAGGTCTACTGCAAGCCCATCGTCAAATATTCCTTATAGCAGTTATACAAAGGTCTTATAGGAGTAGTACAAAGGCTTTGTAGCAGTTGTATCTGGGCTTTGTAGCAGTTGTACGAAGGCTTAGTAGCAACAGTACTCTGGCTGTTATAAAATTGCAGTAGAAAAGCAATCTGCAAGCAATCTGCAATTCTCATAATCCACACTAAACCAACAAGTTACAGCACAAAAACGCCCCATAATTGCAGATTGCAGTAGAAATTACAAAATCTTTTTTATAGTTGAAAGGTGTAAGATTTTAACCAATTTATAAAGATTCCTCACTTACTTATTGTATCTTTGCCATATTAGAATAAGTCAAAAGATTAAACACGCTATTAGCAGAAAACATAAAGGAGGATTAAGGGCATGGATGAAATCATAAAGCGAGAGGATGCTCTCTTTGGGCATATCTCAAAACTTATTGACGAGGCGCACAAGCATGTTAAAACAACAATCAATACAGTTATGGCGTACACTTATTATGGCGTTGGCAAGTACATCATTGAGGATGAACAACAAGGCTATAAACGAGCCGCCTATGGTAAGGCTGTATTGAAAAATCTATCAATGCGCCTAACAGATAAATATGGAAAAGGTTGGTCGGTTGCAACACTAAAAAATGCCAAGAAGTTTTATAGCGTGTATTCAGAAAAGACAAACTGTGTTTATCCTATCGAGAACAAAAAGGGCAAACACTGTTTAGCCAATTCAATGCATAAGACAACAAACGTGAATGTTCTGACTACAGAAAATAGTCTAAAACCTTCTTTTACGCTATCATGGTCACATTATCTAATTTTAATGCGTATTGAAAATACAGACGAACGTAATTTCTATGAAATAGAGTGCCATCAGCAGAATTGGAGCTTTCGCGAATTGCAACGCCAGTATGCTTCAAGTCTTTATGAGCGCTTGGCATTGAGTCGTGACAAAGGTGAAGTATTGCGCTTAGCAAAAGAAGGACAAACAATAGAGAAACCATCTGATATTATCAAAAACCCAATCACTTTGGAGTTTTTAGATTTGAAAACAGATTCTGTTTATTCGGAGTCTAAACTGGAGAATGCCATTATCAGCAAGATGCAGCAGTTCTTGCTCGAACTTGGTAAAGGCTTTCTTTTTGAGGCACGACAGAAGCGGTTTACATTTGAAGAACAGCATTTCTTTGTTGACTTGGTGTTTTACAACCGCTTGTTGCAATGCTATGTGCTCATTGACTTGAAGATAGATAAACTCACTCATCAAGACCTCGGACAGATGCAGATGTATGTCAACTATTATGACCGCTATGTCAAGTTGGATTTTGAGAAACCAACTATTGGTATTCTTCTATGCAAGGAGAAGAATGATGCTCTCGTAGAGCTGACTCTACCTAAGGATGCCAATATCTATGCGTCGGCTTACCAACTCTATTTGCCTAACAAGGCTTTACTGCAAGCTAAGGTGAAGGAATGGATTGAGGAGTTTGAAGAAAACGAGGAAATAAAGAAACTTGAAGAAGATCCAATAAAGTAGCCAATCATACACATCAAATTTTTGGCGTAATGCTTTAGTATTCATTTGTTATTTATACCACGTAGCAGATAAAACATGTGCTGATATTCCAAAAGGGCTATTAAAAAAGAGGAAACTGCCGAAGCAATTTCCTCTTTTCTATTGTTGTTTTGTGATCCGCATGGGGCTCGAACCCATGACCCCAACATTAAAAGTGTTGTGCTCTACCAGCTGAGCTAGCGG